>NZ_DAIUEH010000045.1:0-47673 GCF_036845245.1 Methylobacter sp. | reverse complement strand
CTAAGGATCGATCATTCCGGGCATTTAACATAGGTGGGGAAAGCGGACGCTTACTCTCAATGCGGCTTCCAGTCCGCCTTTAGTGAGCACCGGGGAGTCGCTATTTTTGCGAAAGCTTTTATGGGCCTCCCAGCCCAACAAGCGGCAAAAATTACGCGACCGCTAATGCCTGCGGCTGCCCCAGCCGTCCTGGTCACTCGATCGCTACCCAACAAGGGGTAGCTCACATGCTCTCCAATGACTCGACGCGATTTCGGAAAGCCTGCATTTTCACTTCGCAAGCTGCGTGAAAACACATGCACTATCGCTTCTGGGGACTACTCGACTCCTGTCTCGCAGCGTAGGAAGGGAAACGGAAACGCCGGCAATCGGATTCTCCACCATTGATGAGGTGATACTCACGATACTGCCGCCTGACTTTTGTGCCAGCATCTGTTTGACTGCAAGCTGCGTGATGTAAATGAAGCCTTCGAGGTTGGTCGAGACGAACGCGCGAAAGTCATCTGCTGTGTAGTCGGTGAAAGGCTTCACGGTGTAAATACCGGCATTCGCGACTACTGCATCGATCGAGCCGAACTTCTTGATCGCGAGTTCCGCGACCTTTTGTGCTGTTTCAAATTGACCGATGTCGCCGTCGATCAAGGCGAGGTGGTCGGAAGCTGACAGCTCTTTCGATTTCGTCGCGTTCCGCGAGGTTCCTACAACGTTGTATCCGCGCGCCAAAAACGCTTGGACTATGCCCGCGCCAATTCCCTGCGAGGCTCCGGTAACGATCACAGTTTTCTGTGTGCTTGTCATAGACGACTCCTGTGTATATTGCCTTTGCGGAAGGCCGACAGGTCAATTTATGCCTACCGGAAGCGATGTCAGCAGTTTGATTAATTCCTGGGCCGCCGCTGTTGAAGACGCAGGGTTCTGCCCGGTAATCAGGTGACCATCGACAATCGCGAAAGGCTGCCAGTCGGCGACCTTTTCGAAGTGGCCGCCTAAACGCTTGAGTTCGTCCTCGACCAGAAACGGGACTATCTCAGTGAGGTGAACGGCCTCTTCTTCGGTGTTTGTAAAGCCTGTGACGCGTTTTCCCTTCACAATCGGTTCGCCGTTAAACATTGCGTGATGCAATACCGCAGGACCATGACAGACCGCCGCGACGGGTTTGCCTGCGTTGTAAAACGTTTCGATCAAGGTATTCGAAATTGGATCTTCAGCCAGGTCCCACATCGGACCGTGACCGCCCGGATAAAAGATCGCATCGTAATCCTGCGCCTTCATGTCGGACAATTTCTTCGTGCCGGCCAGTACGGCCTGGGCTTTGGAATCGTTCTTAAATCGGCGTGTAAGCTCGGTCTGTCCCTCGGGTGTGTCGCTCTTGGGGTCGAGCGGCGGCTCGCCGCCTTTGGGGGAAGCGACCGTAACCCTGGCCCCCCCATCAATGAACGTGTAATAAGGGGCGCAGAATTCTTCCAGCCAGAACCCCGTCTTCTTCCCTGTATTACCAAGCGTGTCGTGAGACGTCATTACCATCAGAATGTTCATTATGTTCCTCCTTTGTTCAATCGATTAGGAAACTAAAGTTGCGATTAAGCCAGAAGCGTGGCGACAGTCTATTGGACGAAGGTATAGAGTTGTACCTCCTTATCAGTCTGCGCGACGAGCGGCGTGACACATCCATTTTTCTAAATGCCGCGATTGGCTGTAGAGGGTCATCCTTAGTTTAAAAGCGCTATTCCATTTCAATCGTTAAAAAACCATATCACTTAAAACTAAATACACAATTTGTATAAATACCTATACGTACTAAAAAACCAGTTACTTTGGTCGCATCAACATTAAGCGACTTTCATCTACACAACAATTCGATCAGTTTTAATATTCATCATATTGGAATATTAAAACTGATCACACCTTCCGCTTCAGTTTCTGTTCAGCGAACTGGTGTATTTTGAGTAGGCATTACAGAAATTATTGTCTATCAGGACAAAACATTTATCTGTATCACACTTAATTTTGAACATCAGTCAGCAAAACAGGAAGGTAAAAAAATGGTTAACCAGGATTTTGATATCCATAGCGACATAGTCACCCCCATGAATCAAGCCTTTGATAATGGCAGTTTTTATGGACTGGAATATATCCTTGACGAATTGTTTAATGAAAAACCGGCGCCTGCAAATCAAAATGCGGTAGATTGGTTTGGCGCTAGCGATTACTTTGCGTAAATCTTCAATTGAATTGACTGGATGTCCGACATAGCGGGAATGTCGGCTTATTGTAGGGTACGCTGTGCGTACCTTTAAAAATCAATTCAAAAAAATATACACAGCTAACCCAGCGGTGAATTACAAATTCAAAGGCCCGTTCAGGGTAAATATCCACCGTATAAACTCCCGCACTCTGCATTACTCCACAAACTATGCGCTATAAGTTCAAATCCTCACGCATGTAATATCCTTTTCATAAGATAATGCTATCTTGAACATTCCGAATGTCCCTGGATAAGCCGCTCATGTATAAGGCCCACATAGCCAATCAGTCCTACGATTTTAAAACATTGCGCAACCTGATGGCCAAGGCTACACCGGCACGTTCCGGCGATTATCTGGCCGGTGTGGGTGCGATCAATAATCTTGAACGGGTCGCTGCACAATGGGTGCTTGCCGATGTGCCGCTAAAACGATTTCTTAATGAAGCGCTGGTGCCTTATGAGCAGGATGAAGTCACTCGCTTGATTATCGACGAGCATGACAGCGCCGCTTTTGACGCCATTAGTCACCTGACGGTCGGCGATTTTCGTAACTGGCTATTGTCCGAACAAGCGACGACAGAAACACTCACCGCTATAGCCACAGGCCTGACGCCGGAAATGGCAGCTGCGGCATCCAAAATCATGCGTATCCAGGATTTAATACTGGTCGCTAAAAAATGCCGCGTTGTTACCCGCTTTCGGAACACGATTGGCCTGGAAAACCGCTTGTCCACACGCTTGCAGCCGAACCATCCGACCGATAATCCGGCCGGGGTCGCCGCCAGCCTGCTGGACGGTTTGCTGTACGGTTGCGGCGATGCCGTTATCGGCATTAATCCGGCTTCCGACAATCTGGAGGCAACCTCACGCTTGCTGCACATGCTGCATGAGGTGATCGAACGTTACCAAATACCGACGCAAGCCTGTGTGCTGGCGCATGTGACGACGACATTGAAAGCCATCGAACAGGGCGCGCCGGTTGATTTGGTATTTCAATCCATTGCCGGGACGCAAAAAGCCAATGACAGCTTCGGCATCAACCTGGAGCTATTAAACGAAGCCCGGCAGGCCGCCCTGGAACTGGGACGCGGCACGTTGGGAAATAACTGCATGTATTTTGAGACAGGCCAAGGCAGCGCGTTGTCCGCCAACGCCCATCAAGGACTGGATCAGCAAACCTGCGAAGCCCGTGCGTATGCGGTTGCGCGTAAATTCAAACCGTTGCTGGTCAATACCGTGGTCGGCTTTATCGGTCCGGAATATCTTTACGATGGCAAGCAGATTATCCGCGCCGGTCTGGAAGACCATTTCTGCGGAAAATTACTGGGCCTGCCGATGGGCTGCGATGTTTGCTACACCAACCACGCCGAAGCCGATCAGGATGATATGGACATGCTGCTGACCCAATTTGCCGTTGCCGGGGGGACGTTTATTATGGGCGTGCCCGGCGCTGATGACGTGATGCTCAATTATCAATCCACGTCATTCCACGATGCGCTATATCTGCGTCAAGTGCTGGGCTTGCGGCCTGCGCCCGAGTTCGAGCAATGGCTGCAACAACACGAAATTTTTAATGCCGACAATCAATTACAACAACGACCCGATGTACCCGCATTATTTAAGCCGTCGTTACAAAACCTGAGAAAATAAGGCGATGAGCGACTCTAATGAACTAGACCCCTGGCACAGCCTGAAACAATTCACCCCGGCGCGTATCGCTTTGGGACGGGCCGGAATGAGCCTACCGACCCACGCCTGTCTGGAGTTTCAACTGGCGCATGCATTAGCCCGCGATGCGGTCAACATCCCGCTGGATTTTGCCGGACTCGAACAACGCTTGAATCTGCAAGGCTATCAAACGCTGATCTTGCAAACCCAGGCGGAAAATCAGTCGCTATATTTGCAACGTCCCGATCTCGGTCGCTTGTTAAGCGCATCGGCTACGGCCTGCTTGCAGCACACCGCCCTCCTCCCATTCGATGCGGTTGTCGTCGTTGCCGACGGTTTATCGTCTACCGCCATCGAACATCACGCTGAACCGTTTCTGAATTTATTGCTGCCCGAATTGCAACGAAAAGGCTACAGACTGCCGCCGCTGTGTTTGGTAAAACACGGACGCGTAGCGATTGGCGATGCTATTGCGGAACACTACGCAGCCAGTCTGTGTATCGTATTGATCGGCGAGAGACCGGGCTTAAGCTCGCCCGACAGCATGGGCATTTACTTTACCTATCAGGCCAGATCGGGTATCAGCACCGATGCCGACCGCAATTGCATTTCCAATATCCATAACAACGGCCTGAGCTATCGGCAGGCGTTAAAAAAATTGCTGTTTTTAATCAATAAATCCGAAAAGCTGGAGCTTTCGGGTGTTAATTTGAAAGACGAAACCACTGATTCTGAACCGAATGATCGATTGACGCAGGCTAATTTTTTATTGGATTAATTATCAGGCGCTGTACGTTATCAAGAAGTAAACCCATAACAATATATTCATTCAAGCGAAGACCTTTTAAGCAATAGTGATCTAAACGCAGCAAATGCCTTTTGCATAACCGCAGGTTTGTAAGGAAAAATATCAACGGGATCTGTTGCATGAACCCAGCCTCGCGGATCAGCCTCAAACAACAATAATTCACCGTCTCCGGTTTCGGCGCAGTCAATCACTACATAATCGAGATCAAGACGATCGGCAATTGCAAATAACGCTTCACGATGCCTTGCAGCAAAATCATGATCAAAATTTTCCATTACCGCCTGCTCTTCTGCACGTTTGCGCTCGCTCAACTCCATACCCGAAGAGCTATAGTGAACTATCCAACTCTCGGAAATTGCCAGATGACATATAAAAGGTTTTCGATCGATCAGTGCGATTCTTAACTTGCGATAACAGCCATCATCACTTTGATATTCAATAAATTCGGAAATATAAAAGTCATCATTTTCTGAATCATGCTCCAGATAAAGCTTTAATTCAGCAGCGTCATTTATTTTTTTAAACCCTTTTCCGCTGTGTGTATCAATCGGCCTTATGGTGATAGGAAAGGTAAATCCTCTTAATTGCTCCCGATGCATCCGATAAGTTTTTGGCGCAACGAGCCCGGCAATATTTTGCAGAAGCAGCGAGGTTTTGTTTCGCGCGCAATTTAATATTTTTTCAGGATCATTTATGTAAGGGCGCGGCCAAGCATGCAGCATTTTTCCTATTTTATCGAGTATTGGATTATTTTTATCCGATTCACCCAATGCAACTAATGCAATGTCATGATCAGGTATTGTGCTCGGAAGATTGTTTTCGGATGAGACAAAAAGCAAATCCAGCTGGATATCGCTTTGTTCTACCAGAAAATCTATAGGCGCGTTATCCGTCATATTACCCGGCCCTATAACGGCAAGTAATCTTATTTTTGGATCCGGAGGACTGACCACACGATAAATAGATCTATGTCTAAGTGCATCTGATTGCATCTCGAGAGCCATTTCATCTTGGCCAAGCGCAGACAATAGATAAAACATGCGCATGAACAAATTGCCGGGGTCTTTATCCGAACTGGCCTCAGTAAGCATTTGCGGTATATCGGAAGGCGTTTTTCTTGAAATTGCGGAGATCGGCAAAATTGCAACTAAGCCATCTTCACCCAACTTGACGTTGTTAAAAGAATTATCACGGTCACTCATAATTTTAAATTTATCTAAAAACTTCGAAATTCATTCTCACTCATCCAATACAAGATGAGTCTGATAAAGCTTAATCTCGTCCATGATAAGAAAAGGCACGCAATTATGAGCGTAACAATGCTAAATACCATAGAACAATTAGAGTGGTCTTTAAAATATTAGGGTGTATTTACCATTCCAGCTCACCTACCGGTAAGCTAAAAAAACAATGTGATAATTGTTTTCCTATGATGGATTTTGATGCTCGTTACTGGCAAATATTTGAGGTTAATTGACAGCAAAAACGAAACAGATTGAAATCACCCGGTTGAATAGGATGATTAAGAAGCCTTACCAATAACAGTCAAAGTTAGTCGACTTTAATTTATTGCAGGCTTTGATTGGATTTTTGAATACAAACTGCAGCACAAGTATTGTGCCGCAGCATGTAGTTTATATCTTAGCTGATGACGCTTACGTTTTCAGCTTGCGGGCCTTTTTGGCCTTGCGCTACGCTGAACTGTACTTTTTGGCCTTCATCCAGTGATTTGTAGCCGCCAGAGTTATTGATTTGTTGAAAATGAACAAAAACATCGGGGCCTGATTGCTGCTCGATAAAACCGAAGCCTTTATCAGAATTAAACCATTTTACGATGCCAGTAGTAATTGTAGACATATTGAGTCCTATAAATATTTGAATATAAAAAGCCTTAAAAAGGCGGGTCAAGCCGGTAAATTTGGAAATTACAAAATGAAAAACAGGACGAGGAACTACAGAAGAGACATCGAAATGGTAAGCAGAGGGTAAATCTTATTTTCAAGCTGGGGCCAGTATGTTCCTTCGACTTTATGATGTCAACATATATCTGCAATATGTGTAACACTTACCACGATCAATGCCTATTCATCCTGTTAAGGCAAAACCATCCCTAAAACCATGCTAACTTGTTAGACTCCGACATTACAGACAAAACTGAGGATTAATAAATGGCAAAACCAGACTTGAAAGAAATCAAATGGTTCCCTGATGTAGAGGAACACGACTACCCGGCCGCTGAATCCTATCTTAGCCTCCTTTACAACAAGGATCGGGTTGACGACATGATAGCCAGGCTCAGAACTGCTGCCATTGTGCCGTTCAAAGCCAAGGACATATTCAGGGCATCTCAACTCCCACTGACAGGCTTGAGCAATTCACATGTCGAGAATGACAGGAAAAAGATTCAGAAAGGGGCAAGTCTCTCTCCTCTTCTTATAGTAAGAGATGAACTGCACGGTAAAGCGGTGATTGCAGATGGTTATCATAGACTTTGCGCCATCTACGAATTAGACGAAGACGCCTGGATCCAATGCAAGATCATCTGATGATATAAGTGCTTACTGCTTTAATATACAGTCATTGCACATCACATCTATCGGGCTGGCACGAACATTAAAAAATGAACTTTAATTTATCAGTGAAACGCAACCTGCATTGGCCAAGTAAACAATTATTGGCTGCCGATGCGGTTGCGGGCTTATCGGTAGCCTTTATTTTGTTGCCTCAGGCTGTCGCTTATGCCGCCATTGCGCATCTTACGATTCAATCCGCTATAACTGCCACATTGCTGGGTTTAATCTGCTACGCCTGGTTGGGAGGAAGTCATTTTGCTATCGTTTCGCCAACCTCATCCTCCGCGGCACTTCTGGCTGCGGTCGTTATATCGATGCATCCTATTGATCGCAATGCTGGCGCAGCCCTGGGCATTGCTTTGGTGATATTGACGGGTGTTGTCTTATTAGTTTTGGCAAAAGCCGGACTCGGACGACTTTCGGCGTTCATCTCTCGCCCCGTGCTGCATGGCTTTTCATTTGCTTTGGCGATAACTATCATCGGCAAGCAACTGCCCATCATATTCGGCATTAAAGTCCATGCTAATGATCCGTTTCGAATTATCGTTGAGCTATTCAATCAATCCAATGAATGGGCTCCCTGGAGCGCAGCCATTGGTTTCAGCGCACTTGTTTTATTATGGATACTCAAGCGTTGGCATACTGTGCCCGGCGCTTTTGTCGTGTTGGTTTTGGGTATCTGTTTAAGTAGCGCAGTGAATCTTGCCGACTTTGATGTAGCTGTGGTCGGGCCTTTGCAGCTTAAATCGCCGAGTTTGAGCTTACCGCAATTACCCATTGAAAAATGGGTTCAGTTGGGCGAACTGGCATGCGGTTTACTGGTTATCATCGTTGCCGAATCCTGGACCAGTGTTCGAAGCCTCTCGCTGATTCACAATAATGTTGTAGAACCCAACCGTGAATTGTTAGCACTAGGAACAGCCAATCTTGTTTCAGGTTTATTCCAGGGCATGCCGGTCGGCGCAGGGTTTTCAGTCAGCTCTGCGAATGAAGAAGCGGGAGCGCAAAGTAAGCTGGCCGGTGTAATTGCCGCGCTGGTGTTGCTGCTAATGGTCGTTTTCGGGCAAGCCTGGATAGGTCTTATTCCGGAACCCATCGTTGCAGCGGCAATTATTAATGCGTTGAGCCAAGCATTAAGCCCCAAATCACTTATTTACCTCTGGAAAATGGATCGTGATCAATATCTTGCGCTGGCTGCGATTGTTGCAGTTTTGGCTTTTGGGGTGTTACATGGCATGCTGATTGCCGTTGGCTTGTCATTAGCCGCTGCGATACGCTCCTTCAGCCAGCCTTTGGTAAGAGAACTGGCGGAGTTGGGGAATTCACGCGATTATGTGGATAGAGAAAGCCATCCCCAAGCCCAAACTCAGGCCAATTTATTAATTTTGCGCCCTGAAGAACCGCTATTTTTTGCCAGCGTCGAAGGCATCCTGGCCGAAGTTCAACAGCGTTTACAAAGTAGGGATGATGTGCAGATTCTTATCTTGAGCCTTGAAGAAAGTGCAAATCTTGACAGCACGGCGGCTGAATGTTTAATCGAACTGGCCGATGATCTTAAGCGTCAACATAAAGCGCTTTTATTGGCACGCGTCAAAGATCCGATAAGACAGTTATTGCTAAAACTGGCAGATGAACAATTTCATGACAAACTCTTTTGGAGCGTGGCCGATGCCGTAGTTAGCGCTCAAACACCCAAACCCTTTTAACTCTATTCATCAACATGCCGCTGATGCCCCGTTTTCATAAAAATCGGCGTTGGTTCATCTATAAATGAGTTTCCCTACCGCTCCGCCATAATTAATTTTGAACAGATTTAGTGTTATCATTCAACCACTCCTTTGAAAACCTTTCTCGAAACATTCAAAGGAATTCTTTATTTTTCAGGCGATTAATTTCCTGAAAGTCCATCGTTTTTCTGCACCGGATTTACGTTCCGGCCCGCAACAAGGAATAATAATGTCCCACATAGTCGTTTGTGCCCTGTACAAATTTGTCACCCTGGAAAATTACCAGGCTTTGCGTCAACCCTTGCATGATGTCATGGAAGCCAACCACGTCCGCGGCACCTTGTTGCTGGCAGACGAAGGCATCAACGGCACGATAGCCGGATCACGCCAGGCCATCGACATAGTGCTGGACTGGCTGCGTAGCGATCCGCGTCTGGCGGATATCGACCACAAGGAATCGCTGACCGACAAACCGCCTTTCAATCGCGCCAAAGTTAAACTCAAAAAAGAGATCGTGACGATGGGCGTGGAAGGCATCGATCCCAAGCGCGTGGTGGGAACTTATGTCAGCCCCCAAGATTGGAACAAACTGATTTCAGATCCTGATGTGATACTGGTGGACACTCGCAACGACTACGAATTCAAAGTCGGCACTTTTAAAAACGCGATTAACCCGAATACAACCAGCTTTCGCGAGTTCCCGGACTACGTTAAAGAAAACCTCGACCCCGAAAAACACAAAAAAGTCGCGATGTTCTGCACCGGCGGCATCCGCTGCGAAAAATCCACGGCTTTTTTAAAGGAGCAGGGCTTTGACGAGGTCTATCATCTCAAAGGCGGAATATTAAAATACCTGGAAGAAGTCCCCGCCCAGGAAACGCTTTGGCAAGGCGAATGTTTTGTCTTCGACGAGCGGGTGACTGTTAATCTCCAGCTTGAGAAAGGCAACTACGACCAATGCAACGCCTGCCGCCTGCCGATCACAGAAGCCGATAAAGCCAGCGAACACTATCAGCAAGGCGTTAGCTGCCCTCATTGTTACGACAAAACCGCCCCTGAACGGAAAAGCCGTTTCATTGAGCGTGAAAAGCAAATGGAATTAGCCAGAAAGCGCGGCCAAGCGCATATCGGCGCAGATGCGGCCAAGACGCTGGTGCAAAAACGGGTGGCCAAGTTGCAACGGCGACGGGTGTTGGAAGAGTAACTTGATTAGCAAGTAACCCAGTCTCGTAAGGTACGCTGTGCGTACCTTTCAGCGTTCGAGATAGTAGGCACAACGCCAATTACAGCCAGCCGAAGTTGCTGTGGATTGCCTAGCGGCGAATTCCCCTACAAATGATCCGCCTTACAGCTTTACAACGTTTATGAACATTGATAGACAAACGATATGACTTGACAAATGTACATACAAACGCACACTATAAAACATGATTATACCCAATGTAACAGGATTCGATTGGAATCATGGCAATTTGGAAAAATGCCAAAAACACGGCGTTAAAATTGCGGAAATAGAATCCACATTTCGTCAGACCATGGCGGTTTTTCCTGATCCCACGCATTCCCAAGGAGAAGATAGGTTTATCGGCATTGGCAAAACCCACCAAGGCCGAAGCCTATTTATTGCCTTTACCTTGCGCACTCATAGCGACGACGTTTTAATCCGTCCCATCAGCGCCCGTTACATGCACCAAAAGGAGATAGAACATTATGAAAAAGAAACTTCCAAAACTTAGAACCGATGAAGCCGCCGAGTCATTTGTAGACGAAGCCGATTTAAGCCAATATGACTTGTCAGACATGAAGCCTGTTAGCTTTGAGTTTCAGCCAAAGGATAAGAGCATTACCATGCGCCTGCCTGAAACGCTCTTTGATGCGATCAAAAAGGAAGCCGAACGTTCAGGCGTACCCTATCAACGGTTTATCCGGCAGGCCCTTGAAAACGCCCTGCACCTTGAGAAATAGCACTTGCCCTTAATGAGTCCTTACGGGCAATAGCTTTTCGTTGACCGACATTTTGATGCATGTGAATGTCGGGCATAAACAGCTTTCCCAGCCGTTATTAAAAAACAAAAGTCTTAATCCCCCGAGCCGGTATTGAGGCTTTACCCTGTAATCCCTCGTTCTTTAGCACGAAATCAATTGCCTGCTCAGTGCGGTTCAAAACCACTACGGCCACAGTCCCATCAACATTCAAAAACGCGCTTGCCTCAAGGCTGTCCAGAGTTTTGGCGCAGGCCACTCGGCGAGCTCCCGGCCGGATGAATCGGGAAAAATGACCGATGTAGTAATAAGAGCTTTGATAGAGTATTTCTCCGGCTTGGGTGTCGGCAATAATCGGCGCGCTACAGAAATTGCTCACATGGTTGGGGCCGCCCGTTTCATCCAGAACTATGTTCCAATCGACCCATGCCTCGGTCCAGCGGTTAAGGTCGTTTATCATCGAGTGGGCGTAACGCTCTCCGGTATCCCACGAACCCAGATGCGGCCCGCCTTCCTGACAACCTTCCGTGAAAATAAGATGTTTGTCGGGATAGGCGTCATGAGTCAATTGCACGTTGTCGAAGTGATCCCCGCAATACCAATGGAAACCGACGCCCCAGACATAGTGAGCCGCCTTTGGATCGTCCAGCACGGCCTTGGCGCGCTCGAACAGCCGGTCGCGATTGTGGTCCCAGACAATCACTTTAACGTTGCCAAGCCCGGCATCATGGAGGGTCGGACCTAGGTGATCCCTGACAAAATCCCGCTCTTCTTCGCCGGTGTAAATGCAGGAGTCCCAAATTTGCGTGGCTTCCGGCTCGTTTTGCACCGTCAGCCCCCAAATCGGTATACCCTCCTGCCCGTATTCTTGAATGTAACGAACGTAGTAATCCGCCCAAGCTTGGCGATATTCCGGCTTAAGCTTGCCGCCGTTATTCATTCTTCCGCTGGTTTTCATCCAGGCCGGAGGACTCCAGGGGGAAGCGAAAAGCTTTAATTTGCCGCCGGACAAATCGATGGCCTCGCGAATCATCGGAATCAGGGACTTCCTGTCATGCTCAATGCTGAAATGTTTAAGATCGACATCACCGTCCACTTCCGTGTAGGCATAATTTCCCAGCGAGAAATCGCAGCTGTTGATATGGGTTCGGCATAAGCTATAGGCATTGCCGGTGTCTGGAGAGAAATAGGCTTCTAGAACTTCTTGTCGCAAGTGGCTTGGCATTTTGTCCAGCGTTACTGCGGCCGCTTCCGTGAAAGCTCCTCCGAAGCCCTGAATTTCTTGAAACTTAACGGTCGTATCTATGAATACCGATGGATCGGAAAAATTCGTGGCAGCTTCGAACTCTATCGGCGCCAGTTCCGACAGTCGATAAGCCGTATCATGAGCGGTGCAAAACTGCTTTACCAGACGCTGTTTTGTCATGTTTGCTAACTCCATTTGTTGAGTGTTGCTAAAGAAGATAATGGGATCTCGGAATATGCACTGTCTACATTCCAGTTAAGTTCAGTAACAATTCTGCTGAAACCGGCATCCAACGGAGCTTGAATTTCCAGCCGTTGTCCTGTGACAGGATGCGGAAAATTGAGCTGGGTCGCGGCAAGTAACAGTTGCCGACAATTTAATTGTTGCCGGAAAAAATCGTTATGCTTGCCATCTCCATGCGTGGTGTCGCCGATAATCGGATGAAAAATATGCTTTAAATGCCGACGCAATTGATGTTTACGACCTGTTTTCGGCGAAAGCTGTAATAAGGAATAACGGCTGGTCGGGTAACGTCCCACCGCAAACGGTAATTCCACTGTGGCAAGACGTCGATAATGGGTAATTGCGGTCTGGGCGGCTTTATCCTGTTGCGCCAGACGGTCGGTCATTTTATCCAATTGCTCCTGTAACGGATAATCGATAATCGCCTGCTCGGCAGTGTAACCGCGCACGACGGCCAGATAGGTTTTTTCCACATTATCGGCCATGAAGATGGTCATCATTTTTCGGGCAATTTCCGGGTTTAACGCAAACACCAATACACCGGCGGTGGGTTTGTCCAGACGATGTAGCGGAAATACTCTTTGTCCCAGTTGGTCGCGTAGCAATTGCACCGCAAAGCGCGTTTCATGGCGGTCTATATCTGACCTATGCACCAATAATCCTGCCGGTTTGTTGATTGCCAACAGAAATTCGTCCCGGTATAAAACAGGCAAGTCCGAATCAAGCTCCGAGCTTGGCGCGTTTGGCATTATTTCAGTCGTGTTCAAAATGGCTCCACATAGCCGTGTTGACGTAATTGCGCCAATAAACCTTCTTTGCCTGCCAAATGCAATGCTCCGGTTAAAATTAATTCCGTTTCCGGGGCTTACACAGGTTCCCAAGTTCCTGCTTTTCCTTGTTCCCACACGTTGCGTCACTACCGTTAAGTTAAGACTTGTTCCGTTCGCCCTGAGCTTGTCGAAGGGTGAGCGGAACAAGTCGTTAAGCCATTCATGGTTCGACAAGCTCACCACGAACGGCTTAACGGCAGTGACGTAGCGCGTGGGACCTCAGAATATGCTGAGAAACGAAGCGCATTAGCGCTAACCTTATCCAGCATTAATGAAATTTCAACCGTAGCGCATCGGCGCAAAAATCGATGTCTTGGGTTTTCCAAACAATAGCGCGGCCTTTACTGTCTATGCTGACTTGTTTAAATACTTCGGGATTTTTTAAGGGGGTCATTACCCCTTTATCCAATAAATCATTAAAATCGGCATTAACCACGACATCATCTGTATAAGTGATTTTTATTGTGTAATTATCGGGATTTGCTTCTATGGTTTTTATGCAAAAAAACATAGTTTTACTCCAAAGGTTCAATCGGTAACGGCGACTGCATGTTCTTACATAGTTCCCAGTCTTTTAACAGCTCTTCCTGATGTAGCGCAGTCCATTCCAAAACCATCGATTTCACTCGCTTCGGCGCATCGCCATTAACAATTTTAATCGGATTGATCGCGATAACCAGTTCATATTCACCGTATTCCGCGTGAAAGTGCGGCGGGGTGTGATCGTCAAAGAACATTTTAATTATGATGCCGTAAAATATTGAAATAGTTGGCATTGTTAATCTCCAAAAGATAAGACATCAAATTGGTCAAGGGTGCGTCTTACGCACCCTTAACAAAAAAGCCTACCTCAACACTCCAGCCGGACTGGAATAACTATCCAACACCTGCACATAATTGGCGCGTTCATAAGCACTGGGATCAATCGCGTGTTGTTGGCTGACGCTGCCTTTTAATTGATTGATCGACTCATATTCATGCTCGGCCAGCCACTGCTCCATTTCAGTCAGGATTTCGCTTAAACGATCTGCACCGTGCTTTAGCAAAACGCTGCAAAGATGCACCACATCGGCTCCTGCTAACAGGGCTTTCAACACATCGGGCGTCTGGTGAAAACCGCCGGTTACCGCGAGCGACAGCTTGGTACGCCCATACAGCAACGCGGTCCAGCGTATCCGCATTAACGCTTCGGCCGACGATGACAGCTCCAGCTTCGGCACGACTTCCAGCGTTTCCAAATCAATATCGGGCTGGTAGAAACGGTTGAACAACGCGATGCCATTGGCCCCTGCGGCTTCCAGACGTTTAGCGAAATGAATCGGTGAGCTGAACTGCGAAGAAAGCTTCATCACAATCGGCACAGTGACCTGCCCTTTCAACTCCTGCAATATATCCAAATAACGTTGTTCGACCGCGTCGCCGCTTTCCTCGGCATTGGCGGCCAGATGATAGATATTCAGCTCCAGCGCGTCGGCGCCCGCCTGTTGCAATTGCTTGCCGTACTCGACCCAGCCGCTTAAGGAAGTGCCGTTCAAACTGGCAATAACCGGAATCACCAAGGTGGACTTGAGTTGTTGCAAATGCTCCAGATACTGCTCCTGATAGGTCTGGATGTTATCCGGCATCGGATGAAACGAGTCCGACTCATTATGACCTATGGCTTGATTATAAAAAAACCGCTCCATTTGATGTTCCTCGGCTTCGATTTTTTCCTCGAACAGCGAATACATCACCAACGCCGATGCGCCTGCATCTTCCAGTCTGCGCGCACTGTCCATATCCCTGCTCAACGGCGATGCTGACGGCACCAAAGGGTTAGCCAGTTTCAAGCCTAGGTATTCAGTCGTTAAATCAACCATTGTCGGTCTCCTTGGCAATTTCGCTTTTGAGTTGGGCTTTTACCGCTGAAACGCTGGTCGATTCGTTCCAGACCAGCTCAGACAGTTGTTTGTAATAATGGTAGCGGTTTTTAACATCCTGCTGCGCCTGCGCCAGAAAACGCTCCGCGTCTTCAGGATGCGTTTGCCACAACATGCTGAAACGGGTTTCGGTTTTGACGAAATCGCGATAAGGAATCGACGGTTCCGCAGAATCCAGGTGCATCGGGTTCTTGCCCTGTTTGATTTTGCCCGGATCGAACCGGAATAACGGCCAATGCCCGCTTTTCACTGCCAGGTTTTGCTGCCGGTGATTGTTTGACATATCGACGCCGTGCGCGATACACGGTGCATAAGCGATGATAATGGACGGGCCGTCGTGGGCTTCCGCTTCCAAAAACGCATTCAGAGTTTGCGTGTCTTTACCGGCATAAGCGACATGGGCGACGTAGACATTGCTGTAATCCATCGCCAGCAGTGCCAAGTCTTTTTTGGCCGTGGCTTTGCCGCCAGCAGAGAATTTCGCTACCGCGCCTAACGGGGTTGATTTGGATGTTTGTCCGCCGGTATTGGAATAGACTTCGGTATCCAGCACCAGAATATTGACATTGCGCCCGCTGGCCAAGACATGGTCGAGACCACCATAGCCGATGTCGTAAGCCCAGCCGTCGCCGCCGATAATCCAGACGCTTTTTTTGCACAGGTTGTCGGCCAATTGCAGCAGGTTATGGGCGGCTGTGACGGTAGGGGCGACTTCAGTCGTCCGGTCAGATAGCGATGGGCGACTAAAGTCACCCCCACATCTTTCAATATCGGCAAGCTTCTTTTTCAATGCGGCGACCCGCTCGCGCTGTTCGTAAATCCCCGCTTCATTAGATTGGTCGGCGTTCAGTATCGCATCGACCAATTCGCCGCCTAACGGTTCGCGTAATGAACACAACAATTCTTTGGCGTATTGATTTTGCTTGTCGAACGAGATCCGCATCCCCAAACCGAATTCCGCATTGTCTTCGAACAACGAATTGCTCCAAGCTGGCCCTCGGCCTTCGTCGTTTTTAGTCCACGGTGTGGTCGGCAGGTTGCCGCCGTAAATCGATGAGCATCCGGTCGCGTTCGCAACCACCATGCGATCGCCGAACAATTGCGACGCCAGTTTGATATACGGCGTTTCGCCGCAACCCACGCAAGCGCCGGAAAACTCGAACAAGGGCTGCAATACCATCGAGCCTTTAATCGTGTTGGCTTTTAACAGCCTGCGATCGTATTCGGGAATAGCCAAAAAGAAGTCCCAATTGTCGCGTTCCGCTTCGCGCAGCGGCGGTTGCGGCTGCATATTGATGGCTTTACGGCTGGCGTTGGATTTGTCCCGAATCGGGCAAATATCGACACACAACGTACAGCCGGTGCAATCTTCCGGCGCGACCTGATAGCTGATCGACAACCCGGCCGGAAAATCCTTACCCAACATTGGCGTATGCTTGAAAGTTGCAGGCGCATTGGTCATAGCATCAGTCGGGAAAATTTTGCTGCGAATGACCGAATGCGGACAAACCATTACGCATTTGCCGCATTGGGTGCATAAATCGGTTTCCCAGACCGGGATTTCCAGCGCCAGATTGCGTTTTTCATAAGCCGCGGTACCGGTTGGGAAGGTGCCGTCGACCGGCATAGCGCTGACCGGCAATGCATCGCCCCTGCTCGCAATGATTTCACCGGTCACCCGTTTGACAAAATCGGGCGCTGCATCGGTGATGATGGATTTAATGTCGAATTGACTGCTGACCTGTGTCGGCAGTGGAACCGCATGCAAACAAGCCAGCGTTTCATCGATGGCTTTGAAATTCAGTTCGACGATATGACGGCCTTTTTTGCCGTAAGTCTTTTCGACCGCGTGTTTAATCGCGGTAATCGCCTGCTCTTGCGGCAACACGCCGGATATTGCGAAGAAACAGGTCTGCATGATGGTGTTGATGCGCTTGCCCATGCCGCTTTTTTCGGCTACTTCATAGCCGTCGATCACATAAAAGCGGATTTTTTTATCTATCATTTGCCGCTGCATTTTAGCGGGCAACGACGCCCAAACCTGCTCTGCCGGTTCCGGCGTGTTCAGCAAAAACACCGCGTTTTCGGCCGCATTGGCAAGCATATCGTAACGTTCAAGGAAAATGGTCTGATGACAGCCGATAAAATTGGCGTCGTTTTCGGCAATCAGGTAAGTCGAGCGTATCGGCTTGGGGCCGAAGCGCAAATGCGAGACGGTAATCGCGCCGGATTTTTTCGAGTCGTAAACGAAATAGCCCTGGGCGTGCAAATCGGTCGCTTCGCCGATAATCTTAATGGTGTTTTTGTTCGCGCTGACCGTGCCGTCGCTGCCCAAACCGTAAAACATCGCCTGAAAAGTTTCGGCCTGTGCGTCGGTACGATAAGCTGCATCCCACTCCAGGCTGGTATGCGTGACATCGTCGTGGATGCCGATCGTGAAATTATTTTTCGGTTGCGCCTGTTTCAATTCATCGAAAATCGCTTTGATCATGCCGGGCGTGAATTCCTTGGAAGACAAGCCGTAACGACCACCGACCACTTTCGGCATTGCCGAAAATTTAGATGCAGCGCCTGTGAAATCTTGGGCAAGCGCGCCAAGCACGTCCTTGTATAGCGGTTCGCCATCCGACCCCGGCTCTTTGGTTCGATCCAGCACCGCAATTTTGCGGCAGGTTGAAGGCAGCGCAGCTAACAGGCTTGCCGCATCGAAGGGTCGGTATAAGCGCACTTTCAGCAAACCGACCGATGCGCCCTGACGATTCAGGTAATCCAGCGTTTCCGCTACGGCTTCAGCGCCCGATCCCATCATTACGACGACGCGCTCGGCATCCGGCGAGCCCTGGTATTCAAACAGGCGATAAGAGCGACCGGTCAGTTTGGCAAACCGATCCATCGCGCCCTGCACGATGCCCGGCATTGCCTGGTAATAGGCATTGACCGATTCCCTGGCCTGGAAATACACATCGGGATTCTGCGCCGTGCCTCGCAACACCGGCTTATCGGGTGTTAAAGCCCGGCTTCGATGCGCCTTTACCCACTCTTCGTTAATCATCGCTCGCATGATGTCGTCATCCAGCATAGTAATTTTGGCGACTTCATGCGAGGTTCTAAAGCCGTCGAAAAAATGCATCAGCGGGATGCGGCCTTCCAGCGCGGCGGCATGGGCAATCAGCGCAAAATCCATGACTTCCTGCGGCGAATTGGAGCACAGCATGCCGAAGCCGGTCATGCGCGCCGACATCACATCGCTATGGTCGCCGAAAATCGACAAACCTTGGCAAGCCAGTGAGCGGGCCGCGATATGAAACACCGTCGGCGTTAATTCACCGGCGATTTTGTACATATTGGGCAGCATCAACAGCAAGCCCTGGGAAGCAGTGAATGTCGTTGCCATCGATCCTGCCTGCAACGCACCATGGATGGCTCCAGCGGCGCCGGCCTCGCTTTGCATTTCGGTCACCTGCGGCACCGTGCCCCATAAATTGACCTGTCCGCGAGACGACCACTCGTCGGCCCATTCGCCCATGTTGGATGACGGCGTTATCGGGTAAATCGCGATGACTTCGTTGAGTTTATGAGCTACCGTAGCGGCAGCCTGATTTCCATCAATTGTAAGTGTCTGCTGATTTTGCATTAGAAACCCTCATGGAACAAAAAAGTGTAACTACCGTATTTTTTTATAATAGTTTTAAAGACTTGGGCGTTACGCATTGACTGACTGTACAGAAATGGGTATCGAAAACAACCCTAACCAACCGTGAAAAAAAAATACGCGTCCCTCGACGACGCGTTGCCGCTTACCCGCATCCGTTAATTATGGTCGTTTCGCGGAAGTGCTAGCTATTTCGCACGGTCGTCTAAGTATGCCAGAGTTTTTACGGGTTCTGTGGCAAATATTCAACGGTTTAAAGCCAAATTAAGACTGTGTTTTCTCAGTAAGTAGTTGGGCAAAAGTTTTCGCATGTGTGGGAGCGGCTTTAGCCGCGACAATCGCGGCCTTTTACGTCAGCATACTGGACATAAAAACCGGCGGAGAGAATAATCTCTTTCAAGTAACGAGAATATTTGCAACCCTTTCACATCGAGGTATAAGCCATGAATGATAAAGAACTGATTGCCCAACATGCCGCCGACCGAGTGGCGGATGGCATGCTGGTCGGATTGGGCACCGGCTCGACTGCGAATTGCTTTATCGAGGAACTGGCCCGACGTAGCCGCGAACAAGGGCTTAAAGTGACCACGGTGTCCAGCTCGATTGCGAGCGCGATCAAGGCACAACAACTCGGCTTACCGGCGCTTGATTTCGAGCAAGTGAACCACCTTGATCTTTATGTCGATGGTGCCGATGAGGTGTCCCCGGAATTAACCTTGCTCAAAGGTCAAGGAGCTGATTTGGTACGCGAAAAACTGTTGGCAACCGCCAGTCAGCAATTTTTAGTGTTGATTGAATCCAACAAGCTGGTTGAACGTATCGGCCAGCATTTTGCGATCCCCATTGAGGTGATGCCTTTTGCCTGGCAACTGGTTAAAAAGCAGCTCGAAGCAAACGGCGGCCACGGCGATTTACGTCAAAATGCCAATAAAAACGGTTATGCGGTAAGTTCTCATGGCAGTTTAATATTGGACATGAACTTTGACGTGCAGATTGATGCTAAAGCCCTGAATGATATGTTAAACGGTATTCCCGGCGTCGTTGAGCATGGTATTTTTTACGCATTGGCAACGACGGTTTTAATTGGCGTCAATGGTCAAATACAAGAACGGAAAGCCGGTCATTGTTGACTATTACAACGTTTTCAAATTCAGTTAATTACAAAACAGCTGCGATGATACTTAATTGAAACTATAGCCTGACGGGAGTGCAAGCTTTGCTTGCCAGCGCAGGCGAAGCCTGCACTCCTGCAATATGATAACGACATAAACTTTTATTGTTAGTCGCTAATCTAAATTAAAAGCGCTGTAAGCCGTTTTTATACGGTAACACTGAGCAAAGTGACTACCTATTTTTTGAACAGTATTAATCGCCACCGAGTAAATTGCCCAAACCGCCCAGAATTGACCCCTCATCTTGCTGCCTGCCCCCGCCTTGCGGTGCAGCCGAAAACATTCGGCCGGCCAAACGCGAAAACGGCAGGCTTTGTAACCAAACCGTGCCGGGGCCGGTTAATTTAGCAAAGAACAAACCCTCGCCGCCAAACAACATGGTTTTTATACCGCTTGCTTGTTGAATATCAAAATCGACGCTGGCGGTCATTGCCGCCAAACAGCCGGTATCGACATGCAGGGTTTCTCCGGCGCTAAGTTCGATTTTTTGCAGGCAGCCACCGGCATGAACGAATACCCAGCCATCGCCTTCCAGCTTTTGCATGATGAAACCTTCGCCGCCGAACAGCCCGGTTAAAATACGGCGTTGAAAATGAATGCCGATTTGCACGCCTTTGGCGGCGGCCAGAAAGCTGTCTTTTTGGCAAATCAGTTTTCTATCGTAGTCTTTCAAATTTAACGCGAGAATGGTGCCGGGATAAGGCGCCGCGAACGCCACCTTGCCTTTACGCTGCGCGGTTTGCGTGAACACGGTAATAAACAGGCTTTCGTTAGTCAGCAAGCGTTTACCCGCACCCAGCAGTAGTCCCATAATACCGGCTTGCTGCGAGGTCGAGCCATCGCCGAAGACGGTCTCCATTTTCACATCCGCGCTTTTGTACATCATCGCTCCCGCTTCTGCGACTGCGCTCTCTTGCGGGTCCAGCTCGATTTCGACAAACTGCATTTCATGGCCGAATATTTTAAAATCAATACCTTCTGTGACCACATGCCGGCCAAATCCATTGGAAGACTGAGTATTGATAGCGGACGGCTGCGTATTGACCGTATTAAGCGGCTGGGCAGCAACAGGCAACTCCGACGGCTTGGGTGACATCATCGATGCGGGTGTCCGTGGAAAAGGCGTGACCCCGTCTTTTTTCATCGGCCTGATTTCAGTCGCATCATAGACCGGAATCCAATCGGGAAAACCCTGACGCCAACAATAAGCGCCCTGATGTTCACGGGCAAAAGTTTTTGCATAATCCAGCGCAAAGGGGCCGCTGGTTACATTTTCAAAAGAAAAAAACCATTCGTTCATAGTGTTTGGCCTTGGTCATTATTGGGTGTAAAAGTAATACAGGAAAGTATAATCCACTGTGGTTTTTACCGTTGCTTTTGGTGAAGTTGATCGCAATGAGCAAGGAAACACAGGGTTATACGATTCCTGTATAAGAATATCCTCTGTAGGGAGGAAAAAACTTGTTATCCTCATCGACATCCGGTATTTGCCGATAAACTGTGGCCAGATCTATCCCTATAAAATCATAGTCAACTTGCTTAAATTACACGTAAACTAACTGAAACTAACGCTGAAAGCGGCAAATACTAGATGCTGCCTGACAGAAATTATTAATGTCCCGGATTTACGCACATGACTGAGCTGGAAAACTTCAAGTTTCTGAGTATTGCGTTGGCAATAGGTTTACTGATCGGCCTGGAACGGGGCTGGCGTACCCGCGATTTGAATGAGGGAATGCGTGTTGCCGGACTGCGTACTTACGGGATGTTCAGCTTGTTGGGCGGATTATCGGGCATCCTGGCTCAACAGGCAGATATTTATTTTATCGGGGTTGTTTTTCTGGGGCTGACATTAATCTTGCTGCTTGCCTATAGTAAAGGTGTCGATACCTTTAAAGATTTCAGCATCACCGGCACCATTGCATCGCTGATTACCTTTACCTTGGGCGCGTTAACTGTTTTCGGCCATCTTACGCTTGCCGCTGCAAGTGCCGTGGTCCTGACATCCTTGCTCGGTTTTAAGCCTTTACTCCACGGTTGGGTAAAAAAACTGGAGCAGCACGAATTGCATGCAACGCTGAAATTATTGTTGATCTCGGTTGTTATACTCCCGATATTGCCGGATCAGAACTATGGCCCTTGGGCCGCCTTTAATCCCTATCATATTTGGTGGATGGTGGTAATGATTGCCGGTATTTCCTATTTGGGCTATTTTGCCGTCAAGATTGTCGGCAACCAGCATGGACCGGTTTTAACCGGTGCACTGGGAGGATTGGTATCGTCTACAGCCGTTACCCTTAATCTATCCAAATTATCAACGCAATATCCGAACATGGAAAATGTATTGGCTGCGGGCATTTTAACAGCCTGCGCCACGATGTTTGCACGCACTCTTCTGCTAACGTCGGTGATGAATTCAACATTGTTCAAGGCGCTGCTCCCTGCCCTGCTGGTAATGTCTATTTTTACTTACTTTGTTGCTTTTCTATTATGGCAAAGCGCACGAGGGTTTCGAGCCACAGAAGAGATAACACTGGAGAACCCTTTCCAATTAGGAATGGCGTTAAAATTCGGTGTATTTTTAGTCGTCATCATGCTGCTATCCAAACTACTAAAAATCTATTTCGGAGATATAGGGACTTATATTCTAGCTGCAACTTCCGGTTTAGCGGATGTTGATCCTATTACCCTTTCGATGTCACAAATGAGCAATGAAGGACTGGACATCAATGTCGCAGCCAAGGCAATTCTTATTGCGGTATCCGTTAACTCAGGCATTAAAGGCATTTTTTCATGGGTTATCGGTGGCCGGGCCTTGGCGTTCAGAATCGGGGGTACTTTGGCGGGAGCCGTTGGCGCAGGCTTATTGATCACATAACAAATCGCTGTACATTGTTAATGTATAGATCAGTGATCAGCCTGCACAGTCTTTCTCATTTAAGCGATCTGCTGCTTTCTGACAACGGAAAAAATGCAGACGACGATAAAAGCACCAAAAATATCAGCCAACCAATCATCAATACCAGGTGAACGCCCCGGTAGTAGCATTTGATGCAGTTCATCTGCCGCGCCCAATGTCACTGTCAAAATAGCGGCATATTTGAGCGGTAAAATATTGCTCATGACGATTGCGAAGGTGAACGTCGCAAAGTAGAGAAAATGTACCAGTTTATCAATAGGAGGCACAAACAAACCGGCAGCTTCCGGCTGTGAACCACCTATAAATAGCGCCAGAACAAGAATCAGGGAAAAGGTAATAAAGCCAAATCGGTAAATATGCGATATTGTCATGGGATAGTATGTCTCAATAAAAATTATAGTTTAGAAGCTGTTTAAAAATCTAACAAATTCCGCGTAAAAGATAGTGCACTCGGTAATTTTGATGAATAATCGTTTAGGCGTTCATAATCATTGGAAAACCGTCTGGGATTTCCAAATCAGAAAGAGCGCTTAACACTCCTTCGGCGAGGCAGCACGACAAACTTGCCCAGCATGGTGTCTTTTCGTTTAACAATGGTAAGGTTCCAGTTAAACTGTTTTTCGCCCATTCGACTAAAACGCCGCTGTAGCCGCCATCCGCCCAAATCACACTTACGACAGCAAAGCCGGATCATGAGCAACCGAGCACCGTGCCGATCTTGTATGCCCCCTGAATGAACACATACCGCCAGCAGATTTTCCATGCTATCGAGCTCGATATGGCGTTTTCTTCCTTTAATCTTTTTACCGGCGTAAAAACCGCGTTGACCTCCTGGTCCCATTTTTTTACCGATTGTGAATCCATAATGGCCACCCGTCAGCCGAGCGTTTTTCCCGAATTAGATCCGATAGATTTCACGAAAGAGCGCTAATGCCTTATCCCTTGCTCAGCGAGTTTCCATGTTCTAAAGTACCCATAAACCGAATTCCAAGGCGTAAAAGCCGACGGGGCAGCACCGCCATTGGTAGACTGTCTTGATGATAGAGAATGCCTCGTTAACAATTTCGCGAAACGGATAGCTTCAGGTCTATCTCCTTTTTGAGAGCGCGTGCAATTTCAAGTACTGGACATAATTACTGCCGTTGCTCGCCGGTTAAGTTAATCAGATGATACAACCGACCAGTCCCTTATCCAAAAATATCTCACTTTAACCGATCATTTAGGATTTTAAACAGCTTATTAGGGATGTGGTATTTGCAATTCCACTTGGTAAGACTCAAACTTTGATACTCTCGTATAGGTGATTCTCTTTTTCTCTTGGTCAAGTTTAAGATAATCGTCGTGACCGACTTATCGGTCAAACCTTTGTGAGTCCCCCTGCATAGCCGGGGGTTTACCTTAATTAATTAGAAACGCCTCTTTGAAACTAAACAACCACCGGCTAAAGCCGTTGGTTTCGAGTAACGGACTGAAAGTCCGGATACGCGTCGACTAAACGACGCGTCTTAATCAGGCTCCATTTTAAAGTTATCGTTAATATTAGGTTCAAAAAGATGCTCTAAATATTGTTTGATCATCTCTTCCGTCAACTGACCAACTGTGGCGCAAAAATATCCACACGCCCAGAAATGTTGCCCCAATAACGCTTTTTTAGATGCGGAAACTCTTTAATCAGATAACTTGCTGTTCTTCCTTTGATTCGCCGCTTAATTTCACTCGGCGCTAAATTCGGTGGCGCACTCACCAAAATATGGACATGATCTTTGCTCACCGCACCACGGATAATCCGAATTTCAAAGGATTCACAGGTCTGTCTAACCAATTCTCTAACCCATCCTGCAATCTCACCTCTCAAAACTTTATAGCGATATTTTTTACCCGGACAAAATGATATTCAATTTGGTAAACCGCATGACAACCATATATGTATTCCATACACCACTTCCTTATGGTTGCATTACCGCAGCTAAAGCCGGTGGTTTAAACCTTATGATGGAAAATTAAAAAAAATCCCATCTCTACGTTGTTAAATCCGCTTCAGTTTGAGATAAATTGGCGTAGGGTATTGATCAGTTTACCCCGGGTTCCTGTCTCAATAACTGAGCCCCCGTCTGATCCGATGCTATTAGAGATTGCTTCTGCCAATTCGACATCTGAATTAATAATACAAATCCCTGAGCGGCCCTCCAACCATTTGGCTGTGGAGAGCTGATGTTTACTAGTCACTTCGCGAAGTTCTGGTCGACGCGGCATCATAACCAGCGGTTTGTTATACTCCATAGCAGCAATTATAGTTCCTATCCCGACATGAGAAACCACCACATCGCAAGCGGCGATGTGGTCCCGATAGTCGGATGGGCTAATCATCGCACAGTACTCCATATTCGCCGGGCGCAAGCTGGATCCACCAATCTGGGCATAGACCTGCGCCTCGGGATGCTCCTTCGTCCAGGTATCCATTGCGCATATTAGACGGTCGAACGGCAACATTGAGCCCACTGTTACAAACAATTTCACAGGACACTTCCCTGATAGGTAGGCCCATCGCTATCAGCCAGATGGGGCCATTGAGTTAGCCAGAGATCTGCGAATTTTTTAGCCATTCTTCCAGAAAGGGAGATCTCTTCTACATTAGCGATGCTATCGATCCAAACTGTTCCTGTGCCGAGCATCTTACCGAGGAGCAGCGCACACATCCCGGGAAGAGCCCCGGTTGTAATCACTATCGCTGGCCTTTCCTTGATCAAAATGAACAGCAGTTTACCAATCAATAATGGAATCGATATTCTGTTATACAAGCGGCTCACATCAGACACCATATAGAATCGGTGCGGATCAACATCTGAGCGGTAAAATGGCTTTACCCCAACAAATACGACTTCATGCTCATTAAATGCTTCTCTCAGTCGCATCAGCTCGGTCCAATGACCTCCACCAGAAGCAACAGCTAATATTTTTTTCATGATTTATTTCCTTCCTAATTGACGTACTGCGAGGTAATAAAAAAAGTACAAACAATGTTTAAAAGTATTCACACATCAAATATTCCGTTATATACATGGGCCACACCCTCTGCCAAACTGCGGTCCGAGAAACGCTCCACTTGCACTTGATAAGCATCTTCTCGCATATTACTCCAATCATATTTACCATCTATCAGGCCTGCCAGCGCACCGACCAGACTTTCCGCATCGCCAGGAGGCACCACCAATCCGGTACGTCCATGGTCAAGTACTTCTGATATGCCTTCCACATCCGATGCTACCACTGGAACACCCGAAGCCATGGCTTCCAGGATCACCATCGGCATTCCTTCTCCAAAAAGACTGGGCAGGGTAAATACGTCCATTTTGGCGAATTCAGCGTTTACGTCCTGGGTAAAGCCGACCCAGTCGATTACATTATTTACACCCAAACTCAGGGCTAGAGCCTTGATAGCAGTCTCATATTCGATCGTCTCAAAAGAACCAACCGCACGCAGGCGCACCGGTCGCCCCGCTTGGCGCAATTTCGCTAATGCCTCGATCAAGACCTCGATGCCCTTTCGTGGCCGAAACAATGCCACACAGCCAATTATCCACTCCGGACCAGGCACAGACCGGATGGGCAAGGGTCCGAATGTTGGCACCCCATTGGCAACAGTGGCGATCCTATGCGGTGACCAACCTTGTTGTCTTAGATATCTATCAAGACTCTGTGAAACCGCGATCAGGCGTGCAACACCAATCAGACTCAAGCGTTCCATGACCGAATTCATTAGATTACCCCAAGCTCTTTCCGTGTCTCGCGCAGTAGGACTGTGTATGTGATGCACCATAGGCACGCCGGTCAACCAACCCACCACCTGTCCCACCATGGCAGCGCGCGGGCTATGAGTATGCAATAAGGTATAACCGTCACGCTTTACGATGCGCGCAATCTCCCACGCAGGCGCTAGGTCAAACTTCGACTTCATAGGTGTCTCGAATAGCGGTACAGTGGAATCCCTGCACGCGGGGAACTTACCCCGCTTCAAACAGGCAAAGCCAACATCGTAGTCGTAATCAGGCAGACGCAATGCCAGCACGTCCTGGACACGCTCGGCACCGGAAAAAAACTCGCCGGTGATGACATAAAGAACCCTTATTTTTTCTTTGTTTATATTCATTTCTGAATCCCGGTACGTATTCGCCAAGCCTTGCAACCATTCGTTTTGAACACGGAAACAAGGAGCCACCTCTTTAACAGACAGTTGGAGTGAAGAGGTAAGTGGAAAAAAATAGTTTAGTTCCCGCATCTCAAGAATTTATTTTTAATCACACGAAAGTGTCAGAATTAACTATCCTTCTTAAAATCAGGTATATTTCTACAGCCAATTAAGGCTACTGATTGAACATCAATTACATTCAGTTACTCCTTGGTTTTCTTGTTGATACAGTCAACCCGCTTCCCAAGCTTGGTATGGTTTTTGGCACGATTGATGACGATAGATGCGTAGAGCAATCAAGGCGCCGTTACTGCATTAGCAGTTAAATCCCCCCGGCAAAGCCGGGAGCTTATTATTGTTAGCCCTCAAAGGGGCATATTCATGAACCGCCTAAAGGCGATTATTTCTATTTCCACAAACTGAGTTGTTCATAACGCTCCTTTTCTTTTCCTTGCTCTTTTATAAACGCCCTAACAACATTTTCATCCAGCCCCACCGTGGATACAAAGTGAGTTCCCCGGCATAGCCGGGGGTTCACCTTAATTAATTGAGCCACTTAGCAATAAACAAATTTCTGTCTAGTAAGAATCTTCAGCCCCTATTTATAATTCCTCGTTCCGGGATAGATTCACTTTACGCTCCGTTGTCTTCGTCCGCCGATAATAACCAGTGATGTCTGAGTGCTATTACAAAGGGAAATAGGGGGAAAAGATATTGGTATGAATACTAATCTCGACACCGGAGATTTCTGTTCATATGACAGCTTGACTAAGAATTCCACTCACTAACAAACTAACCCCCCTTAGCGGCGATAAACCTGTATTGCTCCGCTACCTTGGCTGCCAGTACACGGTAACTACGCGTCGCATTGATATACGCGGGGCCTAAAGCCGCGCGCTTACAAGCTGCTTCAGAATCGGCAAAAATTTCACAAAGTGCTTGAGCCAATGCCTCGGCAGTGCTATCAGTTAGCCAGCCGACGCCACTAGTTGACAACACTTGTGCTTGGTCAGGGTTATCGTTGCCCACACAGGGTAGTCCCAACGCCAGGTACTCCAGCAGCTTGGTAGGTGAGTTGGTATCGAGAACCTCGCTACGCGGAAAAAATGAGATGGCTACATCAGCTCCGGCCAGCAATGCCCATGCCTGATTGGTTGGCAACCATCCGGTAACGTGCACCGCATCATTCAGGCCTATCCTGTCAGCATAAGCTAACAACTCCTCGGCATCTTCACGAATAGGAGAATCGCCGACGAACAATAGCCGAGTCTGTGGATACCGCTCTCTTACCATAAACAGTGCATCCACCACTACATGAAGACCACGCAAACGTTCCAGCGTCCCAAGATAGGCGATAAATGGGACACCCTCCCAGTCTGGTAAATATTGTTTAACTACGCTACCAGGCAGCAAAGTCTCGGTATCTACACCCATGGGCACGGCCGTAAGCTTTTCCGGCTGAACGCCTCTCGCTGCTATCAATTCCTTCATGGCCTCACTCTGAACGAAGACATGCCGAGCACCAGGCAATACAATTCGGTAAAGAATTGCCCGCTCAATTAATCCTTTCAACAAAACCAGACGAAAGCGGAATCCCGCGCCTGCGTTGATAGCCTCACGACTACGTTCTATTCGGCCTTCAGTCATAAGATAAGATATCCAATAGACAAAGGGGATGCCCTTCAGCCGCGCGATCAACAAGGCAAGTAGCCCAATCGATACCATATCGCGTACTTGAATCAGATCATAGGTGTGTTTGCTGGCTCCGAGTAACGTTCGCAGGCACAGCAATAGATAGAAGAATTCCTGTCTCCATCGTCCTCCGGCTGGATGAGCACGCCGCACAGAGGCGAAGTCCTGATCATTCATTTCACCCATGCCGGGCATGCCAACAATATGGCATTGCACCCCATGGCGGGGTAGATACTTACCGAACAGCACAGACACATCCGCACGGAAAGTGGGCAATGGCTCGGGCACTAACTGCAATAAACTAAGCTGGCGTAAGTGATTCATGTTGCTTGCTCCGTTTCGAAAAAAATTAGCATAAGAATTATCCAAGTATTCAAAAAAGTTAAATCGCCCCCGGCAAAGCCGGGAGCGATTTATTGTTAGCCCCTTAAAGGGGCATATTCATGATCCGCCTAAAAGCGATTATTTTTATTTCCACAAACTGAGTTGTTCATAACGCTCCTCTTCTTTTTCTTGCTCTCTGGTATACGCCCTAACAACATTTTCATCCAGCCTCACCGTCGATACAAAATAACCTCGGGCTCCGAAGTTTTCTCCGGTAAAGTTCTTAGTTTTCCCGATAAATTGTCTCGCTATGGAAATAGCACTCTTGCCTTTAATGAAACCGACTATATTCGAAACCGCATATTTTGGTGGAATACTGATGCACATATGGACATGATCCGACATAAGATGCCCCTCCCTATTTCACAGTCTTTCTGCATTGCTGATTCATGAAACATTTGTCCAACGTATTTACGTAAACGGCCAAATATCACTTTCTTTCTTCTCTTCGGTATAAACACGATGTGGTATTTTCAATTCCACTTGGTATGACTCAAACTTTGATACCCTCGCATAGGTGATTCTCCTTACTCTTGGTCGAGTTTAAGAGAATCGTCGTGACCGACTTATCAGTCAAACCTTTGTGAGTCCCCCTGCATAGCCGGGGGTTACCTTAATTAATTAACTGTACCGCGCAGGATTAAACGCGAATAAAATAAATAAACGTGCTTTTCGGGAAAACGTGTCTATAAAATGGCCGGGCAATAAGTCGAAAAGCATTTTTAGTATCCAGCCAGCCTGAAGAACTGTTATATAACTTGTGAAAACTCGGATGAAGTGGCTTTAGGCCGACTGTATTAGCAAGAGCAACCAATGACTTATAAGTGTAGCAATTGACATGCTCTAGTGGAGCAATCGGTACAATTTCATGCTGAGCAAGTAGAGTAAAGTCTTGGGTTTTCTTTATTTTCCTCAAAGAGCCATCCGATTTCGGCACACTGATCTTAATGATGCCGTTGGTTCGAAGAGAGACCAACAGACGTGCTAATAAGTCGCGCGGTTCCACGACATGTTCAAACACTTGTTCTGTATTTATAAAATGGAACTGGTTTGGAGGGAGTTCTTGAATATCTAATACATTAAGTCCAATAGATTTCGCATATTCTCTACGTTCTTGTGATAGCTCTACGCCAGTAACATCACATCCATAGGCCATAGCCATTTTCGCCCACTCAGCCCAACCAAACCCGAAATCGAGGACACTAATTAAATTAGGAGATTCCTTAAAGTACTGGATAAGGAATTGAACCTGTTCGGATAGGTAGCGATAATAATCAAGAGTACGAATACCCTGGAGTTCTTCCCTTGCACTATTTGGAATCCAGACGTTGTATATCTCAGAGAGCAGGTTGCAGGTTGGTACATACATTTGATATGCAAGGCTACAATGCGTGCATTGAATAAGTTTATAGGTATACCCTTCAAGATTAATCAATGCTCTTCCACGATATTGCATATCTAGGTATTTTTTAAGACCATGACTTGAAAATGAATCACTATATATGAGCACAGATTCGGTGGAATAACAGCTCGGACAATGCTCCCTTATTTGCAAAAGCGGAATGTTGTTGCTCTTCATTTTAATTACTCCAAATAGTAAATTGTTCGGCGTTCGTTTAAGTTTCCATAATGTGTGTCATAGGTAACGAAAACGTTGCTTATCCCATATAAGAGCGAAAACAACCAAACTGGACTTTTCTCTATGATGAAAAAATCCCATCTAACTGGAAATTACCTTATAAAATTTTTCGTTTGACCAGCCGGTTTAGACTCAAGCGTTCATCCACCCTGAATGGGTTGAATAATAAAGAAGCCAGCAGGAAAAGGCCGAGAGCGAACGCAGCAATAATGACCAAGCCTAATAAACCATGTATCGGCACTGCGATCTGTTGTGTTAAAAGCATAGAAAAAATCTTTTTGAAATTCTGTAAAAACTCATCGAAACTGTTTGCACCTTGTAGGAATAGCCTCCCTGTCCAAGTCATTTTCACAAAGAAACCTAATATGAATCCCACCAAAGCAGCTGCAATCAATTTAAAGTTCCCTACGACATCGGGCCGATAAGTGGTAGTGAAGCCCATGGCGACAGTGAGCGTGGCGTTAAACAAAATTTGACTCGCAATTATTGCAAGGATAGGAATCCACAAGCTATGTCCTGCTTCAAGAAGTAAATAAACAGGGGGCAAGATCAAGGCGCCAAGGACACTACCCCAGAAGCATAAATGGCTCTGTCCACAAGCCACTGCTACGGTCTCCAGGATCTGGCGCTGGCTGAAAGGAATGAGCGTTAGCAGCAAACCTCCCAAGTAATACCCCGACTGAGTGAATTTGCCGCCACTAAGCAAGCTCAATAATTCTCCTCCGGAAAGCCAGACGAATACCAAGATGGGCATCAGAACGAACAAGCTTATCTTGCCCATGAAATTGGCGTTGTACGCCAATTGCGCCATACCACCTTCTCCCACATAAGAAGCCATCAGTTTCGGTCTGATCAAACCGAACAACAAAAAAGCAGGCAGATAACGACAAATCTGTCCGTACAGGTTGAGCAGGAACCCAAACAGCGCGGTAATTTCTACTCCGAGAAAACGTTGGACCAGGAAGATTAATGCCGACGGGCTATAGGTCAGAGTAACGATAAGGCTGATATACATGTGACGCATAGTTCTCCACATTTCCGACCAATTTGGAGGTTGCCAGCCGTCTTTCCCAGACAATTTACGATGCGCGCACAAGTATCGGTGCATTCCGCGCAACGCAACCGCGGCGCCCAAGAACGATCCAGCCAACTCGGCTAACACCACATGATTCAGATGAACCGTACCTTGATTCGCCACAATTCCTAAGCACAATAACAAAATCAGATTGCGCACCACTTGGCTGAATTGCGTTTGGCCCTGCTGCAATAGCGGCTCTAATATGCATTCTTGGAGATTCAGCCTCAAACCCTCTATTACCAACACTAATAAATAAAGTCTTGCCACATCCGTTTGTTGCGTAAAATTTAAAATTTCGAGCAGCCATGGCATCGCCACAAAAAGCAACAGCGCACCCGCAACGGCAAATAGGCAGATCAGAGCAACAACTTGCCAAACGAATCGCGTAAGCTGCTTCCCACTGGCGTACAGGCGAAATTCTGGCAAATAGCGCGCCGCCATCCACGGCAAGCCGAGTGACGTGACAGCTAAAGCCAACAGCATCCCGGCTTGCAGGGATACATAAACGCCATACTCCGCCACGGGAAGCAAGCGCACCAGCCAGAGCAAGATACCCAAATTTAGTAGGCCGGAGGCACCTTTACCGATGAAAAAATGCACGGCGCTAACCTTGAGCGCAGCACCGGAATACGGCAAAGCGTTCATGACCGGCTCCCGGCCACTGAACCGACATGCCTACGGTATAAGTAGGCGAGATAACCCAGTACAGCGGCAAACACAATCTGGAAGCTTATAGTCTCCAGCAGGTCAATACGGTAAAAGATATGAAATAAAAACAGCGCCAACGCCGCCTGAATAGCATTGGCATCAGCTCTTATCATTGGCTCTGTTGATTCCCGGTATAAACGACCTGCGGCGTACCAAGCCAAGGCAAAAATAGCGGTGAACAGGACGCAACCAAAAACGCCCATATCCCAAAGCAGGGTTGAAGCCGCCGTCAACCCGATGCCATAGCGAGGGTAACGAATGTCTATGTGGCCGCCCGTTTGTTGATGCGAACTACCCAAACCGTTACCGAACACAAAGGAGACTGGGTCATGGGCTCCCTGCTGGTTGGCCCAGAAAGTCAGCACGGTGGTGCGATTGAGGTACGATTCCTCGCTATAGCCTTTTTCATACAGATTGTATTCTAGGGTATTTATGAACAATTTTTCCAGGGGCACTTGCATGATGCTCTCGTAGGCGTAGCCCATACCCACCATGAGTAAGGTGCAGACAATCAGCAGCATTAGCCCGTAATGTGGTCTGGCAAGCAATTCCCGACGGTAGAGCACCAGAAACATGAGCGGCATCATAACGATTACAGCTTTGGTCTCACCCAGGAACAAAGGAGCCAATACCCAGGGAGTTAGCAGGACAAGATGTCCAATTGGTAAAATCTTTTCCATTCTCCGGGCCAGTAGGAATGCTAATACAATAACCAGGAAGGTGGACATTTCTCCACTGCTGCCTCCGCCGTAGAGCGTCGACCCAAAAGTCCCCGCAACCACGTCGATGGGCACCATGCCCGGAATAGCATTTTGCAATCCCTCACGCAGGGGGACCAAAATGATGCGTTCTATAATCGCAAAAGGCAACTGGACCAAGGCGACGATTAGAAAAAACACCCGCCAAAGACGGATATACCGTTCATCGAAAGCCATCCAGCATAGGGCGAACAAGAGGCCCCATATCTGGAAGTAGCGCTTGAAACCGCCAATGCACTCTTCCGCAGAGTGCCACTGGACAAGCGAGTTAAGTACTGAATAAACAAAAAAGCCGATCAAAAGCCATATAAAAGAAGGGGTGTATTTCCGCGCGTCCGGGATTGTGGCGGACTTGAAAAAGGCTAAAGACATCAAGATGAAACAAAGAATCGAGATAGCCCATCCTGCTTTCGAATTCAGTCTCTCATCATAAAGGGGGACGACACCCAGCACCAACAAACCCATCGACAAAATAGTCCACACGATCCATTCGGGTCGTGTCAGCAAAAATGCTCCTGCAAGGAGCGCTACCGCAATGCTGATAACTATGAAATTGGCTGAGGCCGAAATTAAACCGAACAAGATTGCCATTAACAGACTTGTCAGCATAACGGCAAGCTGTCTGTTTCTGTTTAATAAATTAGTTGTTGTATTCATCTTATTGACTTATTTTGATTTGAATATTGGCATACAATCTTTGCTTAACAAGCATCGGTAGTAGCTTTTTTAACCACTCCACTCTTTTGTGATTTTTCGGACAGATAGAGCAATATCAATAACTTTATTTGTAATCATATACTTATATTTCTTTAATATACTGTAACGACATCACATAACTACCACGATTCAAGATGCATGATTATTTCTTTAAATGGAGCAAGAATCTAATAACTTTTTAAATCGTAAGAAACTTTTGAATAAATTACTGCATGGGTAAATAGTTTTTATTGTTATAGTAGACGACTTACATCTTTATTACCTATATATTTGACATTTTTTATTAGCTTTAAATTATTACATCTAAATTGTAATAATTTATTTTCATAGACTTTAGTCATTAAATTAAAAAACATTTTCTAATCATCGGTTGTAAAAATCTATATTTAAAAATTAATATTACGAACCAGTAATCTTGTATAAAAAAATTGGAGCCAGTATTTCAAGCGTATTTTTACTTTGTGTAATTTTAATTATACCTTCTACAATAGCCGCTGCATTATCAGTTAGAAAGTCATCGCTTATTTTCACTTTTAAATTATATTATATTTATAATTAATTCCAATGCTCTCTTGATATATTAACTTGTATTAAATTCAGAAATAATGAGTAAGGTTTTAATACCATATTCTTTAATATTTTATTTTTGTAATTAATATTTTTATTATTTTCTATTCTGTAAGTAGATCATCAATTGTTAATAGTTTTATCCATACACGCTATTATTTTTACAGCTAGAGTCTTCACATGAGATTCATCAAATATCTCAAAATGTCCACCTGAAATCTGTTGAACTTCTATCCTATCACCCAGAAGTTTTTTCCATCCTTGTTCTGGAGTGACATGTCTAAAAATAATACTTTCATCCCCCCATCCTTGAAATAGCGTTATCCGCCCGTTATAAGTTTTTGGTTGATAGCCATTACGGCAAGCTACATCAGGTGCTTCTGTATAAATATGAGGCCAGAAATCCGTACCGTATTGGTAGGGTATGGTCAGATCAGTGATTTTACTTTTGACCCGCTTCAAAAACAGGCTTGGGCCTTGTCTAAAGAAATTATGGATAATTCGATGTAAAGGCAGCATCCGTTTTTCCTCTGTCAAGTAGGTATCCAGTAATCCTACTAAATTCACTTTGTGTCCATTGGCAAGTAATTGGTTGGCCATTTCATAGGCAATCAGGCCACCAAACGAAAAGCCGATCAAATAGTAAGGACCCTCCGGCTGTAGCTGTTGCATTTCATTAATATAATGGCTGGCCAGATCTTCTAAATGTGGTAGACGAACAGAACGATTACCAACAGCCGCCATGCCATATCGTAGAAAATAGAGCGGCTGATCTTTGCCCAGATATTGAGGTAAATCTTGGAGCGTTATAGTGTGAATCGCAAATAAGGGTGGGCGTAAACCTTGCGTCTGAATTGGAACCAGCGAATACCATGAAGGTTGCCGGTTGCCCGACGATATTATTATCCCCAGTTCTTCAACTGTTGGAGATTGATAAATTGCGCCTATAGGTAAATCGGTATTGAATAGCTCATTAATCTCAGCAATCGCTTTAACCGCTAATAAGGAATGTCCGCCCAGGTTAAAGAAATTATCTTCAATGTTAATATTTTTCAGACCCAGTACTTTTTTCCATATATTAGTAAGTTTATGCTCTATCTCGTTGCGCGGCGCTGAGTATGTTTCGGATACACTTCCCTCCAAAGGTATAGGCAAAGCCTTTCGGTCCAGTTTGCCATTAGGGGTAATTGGCAATGCATCAAGGACCACAAATGCCGAAGGTACCATAAACTCGGGTATCTTTTTCTTAAGGAAGCTCCGTAACTCGGAGACATGAGAAGTAAAATTTTCTTCTACCAACAAATAAGCTACCAAACGATTAGATCCGTCACCGTCTTCGTGCGCTATCACCGCCACATCATGCACCGCCGGGTGTTCGGCCAGCTTCGCCTCGATATCGCCCAGTTCGATCCGGAAGCCTCTGATCTTGACCTGAAAGTCGTTACGCCCCAAAAATTCAATGTTGCCATCGGCCAACCGTCGAGCTAAGTCACCTGTCTTATACATACGAGCATCTGTTTCCGCCCTAAACGGATCAGCTACAAAGCGCTCCGCTGTTAATTCCGGCCGATTCAGATAGCCTCGCGCTATCCCAGCGCCTCCAATGTAAAGCTCTCCAGCCCACCCAATGGGAACTGGCTGGTGGTAGGCATCGAGAATGTAAATACATGTATTGATGATGGGACAGCCGATGGATTGCCAGCGTAGAGAGTCGGCCGAGGGTTCATGACTTGTCGAATAGATTGTCGCCTCTGTTGGTCCATAGCCGTTCAACAGTTTAGGGCGATATCTTCTACGTTCAAACCAAGCAGCCAAGACTTTGTTGCTGACAGCCTCGCCGCCTATTGTAATTCGGCGAACAGTTGAGGGGATGACGGTTTGGTCATCCTGAGCCAATTGCTGCCAGAAAAGTGTGGGTAGAGTGATAACCGAAACACCGTTCTTTTCACATAGCGCCCAAAATTTCCTGGCTCCGACTATCCACTCGTCACTACGAACCACTAATGTAGCGCCTAACATCAAAGCACCGAAGATATCCTGTATGGACATATCGAAGGCTATAGCGGCAAATTGCAATATTCTGTCTTCGGGAGTGATTTTATAACGGCTTTTTACGTCCGTAATCAAATTGCAAAGGCTTTTATGCTCGATCATCACTCCCTTTGGCTGCCCAGTGGACCCGGAGGTATAGATCACGTAAGCCAAATGTCTGGGAGTGAGCCCCTCGCTGTGGCGATCGGGATTAGCGTCAGACTGGTCCGCCCATCGGGAGCCGTCGGTATCCAGATCGATCACCGGCAAGTCTTTGGCCATATCCACGAACAGATTTTCGAGCCGACCTTGCGTCAGCAAGGCCACCGGAGCACTGTCTTCGAGCATGAATGCCAGACGTTCTTTGGGATAGGTCGGATCGAGCGGCACGTAGGCGCCCCCGGCTTTAAGAATAGCCAGCAGTCCCACCACCATGTTCAAACTACGCTCGACACAGATGGCCACCAGCGTATCAGGTCTCACTCCCAATTCGCGAAGATGATGTGCCAATCGGTTGGCCTGGGCATTTAATTCGGCATAGCTAAGTTGGCTATCCTCATAGATCACTGCCACCGCCTGTGGCGTAGCTGCTACCTGTGCCTCAAACAACTCGTGGATACATTTATCTTCGGGGAATGGGGCTGCAGTATTATTCCACTCTACCACTAGTTGTCGGTGTTCGGATTCGGTCAGCAGGGACAGTTCGGATAGATGCGCTTCCGGGCGAGCGACGATGCCTTCGAGCAGGGTCTGGAAATGGCCGACCAAGCGGGATATGGTTTCGGCATCGAACAAGTCGGTCGCGTATTCCACCACGCCTGTCAGGCCATGCGGAGTTTCCGACAGTTCGAAAGTAAGATCAAATTTAGTGGTTCCGGTATTGACCTGGAAAAACTCCGCAGTAATTTCATTTAGCTGTAGCTTGTCATCGGGAACGTTCTGAAGCACGAACATGACCTGAAACAGCGGATTACGACTATGGTCGCGTTGCGGATTGAGTACTTCGACCAGTTTTTCAAACGGCATATCCTGGTGGGCATAAGCATCCAGGGTAACTTCTCGTACTTGCGCCAGCAGTGCACGGAAACTCGGATTGTTTGAAAGATCTGTACGTAACACCAGAGTATTGACGAAAAAGCCGATCAAACCTTCCAACTCTAAACGGCTCCGCCCGGCGGCCGGCGTACCAATCACAATGTCGTCCTGACCGCTGTAGCGATGCAGCAGCGCTTGAAACGATGCCAACAGCGTCATGAACAAAGTAACGCTTTCGCGTCGGCTCAGGGCTTTCAGTGCCTCGGTCAATTCGGGTGACAAGCTGAATTGCTGAGTTTCTCCACGAAATGACTGTATCGCCGGGCGTGGCCTGTCGGTAGGTAATTCCAACGTTGGCACATCTGCAAGACGCGGCTTCCAGTAATCCAATAACCGTTGCATTACCTCGCCTTGAAGGCATTCCTGCTGCCAGACAGCATAGTCGGCATACTGGATCGGCAATTCCGGCAAAGGCGAAGGCTGCCCCTGAATGAATGCCCCATACAGCGCCGACAACTCGCGACTGAACACATCCATCGACCAACCATCGAAAATGATGTGATGGAAAGTCAGTAATAAAATATATTGTTCATCTTCCAAGCGTATTAGCTTTGCTCGCAGAAGAGGACCTTTGGCCAGATCAAAAGTGGTGGTGGCTTGGGCTTGAATTTGCTGTTTTATCTTCGTTTCGCGAAGCTCTTCGGGGTCATTCCTTAGATCCAACTTGACCAACGTAATCGGGAGCGATGACTGAATCGCCTGAAACAGCACACCCTCTTGTTCGGTAAAATAAGTGCGTAATGTTTCATGGCGATGGACGATTTCGTTGATTGCACGCTCCAGCGCGCCCTCATCTTCCAGTATCCCTTTAAGCTGTAAAAAGAAAGGGATATTGTAGGCTTCGGTTCCACCGGAAATACGTTCCAATAACCACATCCGCAGCTGAGCAAATGAAAGCGGCGGTAACCCGTGGCCTTCAATCCGGCGAATAGCTGACAATCGCACCCGCTCGCCCGTTAACAGATGGGACTCAAGATGCGCCGCAAATTTCTCTATAGTCGGCATCTCAAATAGGGAGATTAGCTGAATCTCCACCGATAGTTGTTCCCGTATACGGACGACCACCTGTGTAGCCAGCAACGAATGCCCCCCCAACTCAAAAAAATTATCGTGAATGCCAACACGATTAATACTCAAAACTTCACCCCATATCTCGGCCAACAGTTGCTCCACCGGACTACGAGGAGCAATAAAATCAGCATCCGTAACCTGCCGATTCTGCTCTGGCTCCGGCAGGGCCTTTCGATTCAGCTTGCCATTAGGGGTCATAGGCAATGCATTAAGGAATACAAATGCCGAAGGCACCATATATTCAGGCATACTCTCCTTAACAAACTCCCGTAGTTCAGAAACGTCGGGTATGAAATGGTCTTCCACCACCGAATAAGCCACTAGGCGTTTGTCCCCGGGAACGGGCTCGTACACGCCCACAACAACCTCACGTAGTTGCGGGTGCCGACGCAATGTCGCTTCAATATCGCCTAGTTCAACTCTGAAACCACGTATTTTTACCTGAAAGTCGTTTCGCCCAAGGAATTCTATAGTTCCATCAGCAAGCCAACGGCCTAGGTCGCCTGTCTTATACATACGAGCAGTTGTTTTTTCTACAAACGGATCTGCCAGGAAGCGCTCGGCAGCCAGTTCAGGACGTCCCAAGTAGCCGCGCGCTACGCCGACACCGCCGATATAAAGTTCGCCGGCAACCCCGATAGGTTCGGGGTTGCCGTAAGGGTCAAGAATATAGATTTGTGTATTGGAGATGGGACGACCAATAGGCGGCAGCACCGCCCAGTTTTCACATTTGGCAGGCAGCTCAAACGCGGTGACCACATGGGTCTCAGAGGGGCCATATTGATTTACCAGTCGGCAATCGCTAAGACTCGCGAAGAAGCTGCTGATCTCGGGCGTGATACGCAACTGCTCACCGGCGGTAATGACTTCTCTAAGACTGCCAGGAAAATGCCCATTGACGGTCGAAGAACGAGCTAATTGCTCAAGCGCTATAAAAGGTAGAAACAGCCGCTCAATACGATTTTGGCCCAAATACTGTAACAGCATCCAAGGGTCTCGTCGGGTCGACTCATCGACCAGCACCAACACACCTCCACCGCACCAAGTAGAAAACAGCTCCTGAAAGGAAACGTCGAAACTTATCGGGGAGTACTGAAGAGTACGGGAGGTGCCGGCCACTTGAGTATTGCTCATCTGCCAAGTAATCAGGTTGACCAATACACTGTGAGGCATGGTAATGCCTTTTGGCTGCCCAGTGGACCCGGAGGTATAGATCACGTAAGCCAAATGTCTGGGAGTGAGCCCCTCGCTGTGGCGATCGGGATTAGCGTCAGACTGGTCCGCCCATCGGGAGCCGTCGGTATCCAGATCGATCACCGGCAAGTCTTTGGCCATATCCACGAACAGATTTTCGAGCCGACCTTGCGTCAGCAAGGCCACCGGAGCACTGTCTTCGAGCATGAATGCCAGACGTTCTTTGGGATAGGTCGGATCGAGCGGCACGTAGGCGCCCCCGGCTTTAAGAATAGCCAGCAGTCCCACCACCATGTTCAAACTACGCTCGACACAGATGGCCACCAGCGTATCAGGTCTCACTCCCAATTCGCGAAGATGATGTGCCAATCGGTTGGCCTGGGCATTTAATTCGGCATAGCTAAGTTGGCTATCCTCATAGATCACTGCCACCGCCTGTGGCGTAGCTGCTACCTGTGCCTCAAACAACTCGTGGATACATTTATCTTCGGGGAATGGGGCTGCAGTATTATTCCACTCTACCACTAGTTGTCGGTGTTCGGATTCGGTCAGCAGGGACAGTTCGGATAGATGCGCTTCCGGGCGAGCGACGATGCCTTCGAGCAGGGTCTGGAAATGGCCGACCAAGCGGGATATGGTTTCGGCATCGAACAAGTCGGTCGCGTATTCCACCACGCCTGTCAGGCCATGCGGAGTTTCCGACAGTTCGAAAGTAAGATCAAATTTAGTGGTTCCGGTATTGACCTGGAAAAACTCCGCAGTAATTTCATTTAGCTGTAGCTTGTCATCGGGAACGTTCTGAAGCACGAACATGACCTGAAACAGCGGATTACGACTATGGTCGCGTTGCGGATTGAGTACTTCGACCAGTTTTTCAAACGGCATATCCTGGTGGGCATAAGCATCCAGGGTAACTTCTCGTACTTGCGCCAGCAGTGCACGGAAACTCGGATTGTTTGAAAGATCTGTACGTAACACCAGAGTATTGACGAAAAAGCCGATCAAACCTTCCAACTCTAAACGGCTCCGCCCGGCGGCCGGCGTACCAATCACAATGTCGTCCTGACCGCTGTAGCGATGCAGCAGCGCTTGAAACGATGCCAACAGCGTCATGAACAAAGTAACGCTTTCGCGTCGGCTCAGGGCTTTCAGTGCCTCGGTCAATTCGGGTGACAAGCTGAATTGCTGAGTTTCTCCACGAAATGACTGTATCGCCGGGCGTGGCCTGTCGGTAGGCAATTCCAACGTTGGCGCATCTGCAAGACGCGGCTTCCAGTAGTCCAATAACCGTTGCATTGCCTCAATCATCTCCGGTTTTAACACTCTCCATTCTGGAAAGTGTTCAGTTATTGTTTTTTCAGACGATTCAGGTGATTTCATAAGTGGACCAAGTAAGCTCATTTTTCATATTTCCCTAAAATATAGAGTTTGCTTCGTAAGGTAATCTTGGCGAAACAACCCGCTCTGACTCTGATTAGTTGCATTATCGATTGGTGCTGTACATGTGCTTGTAGAATAAAAGGCTCAATCTATTCAATCAATAAGTGCGATTACCTATCGGGTGAACCGGTTTTATGGTTGTTCCCTAAATTTAAGTAACCGGAAGATTTATTTTTACCGGGCGTAAAAAGCCAGGTTGCCATGAAAGCAGTCAAAGGCACGAAGTAAAGTGGCCCCTGATATCCAGACGATAGTTGAAGCTATGGTGTCTGACCCAAATGGAGACCGAAAATGAGTGAAAGGAAACGGAAGATTTTTACCGGAGCGCAAAAAGCCAAAGTTGCCTTAGAAGCCTTCAAGGGCATGAAGACGATCAATGAAATTGCTCAAGAACACGGCATCCGCCCGAATCAGGTGAGTCAATGGAAAAAAGAATTGTTGGAGAATGCGGGCAGCCTGTTTAAAGGTAAGAGCCCGTCCGTACCGCATTTTTTGACGCATTAAAAACCGGCATCCTCTGCATTTTGTAATTAGGACGCAAATATGGCACTTTCAACTCATTGGCTGAGCCACATTACTGCTTGGCAACATAGCGGCTTGTCGCAAGAGGCCTATTGTCGGCAGCACCAGCTGGCCAAAAGTACTTTTCTAGCACGACTTCCAGAGTACCGGGCGCAGGCAAAATCAGTGTCACAGGAACCACCGGTCCTGTGATGTGTCAATATTACTCGACCCTATCATGTGAATATTTTTCAATATAATTGAACAACATTCACATGATTCATCACATTCGCTGAGAGACAAAAGTTGAGTGGTTCCCCAGAAGTGATAGTGCATATGTTTTCACGAAGCATCTTTTTAGGTAATGAAAATCGAGGCTTTACTAAGACGCGTCGAATCATTACGCAAATGATGTTGGATACTTCAGTGAATGAAGTAGGACGCTGTGGAGGCCTTAAGCATTTGCTGTCGCGTAGTTTTTTAAGCTTATTTGAGCAGGGATCCCATAAAAGCTTTCGCAATAATAGCGACTCCTCGGATACCGATTACTCAAGTCAATTTTTGATTAGAATAAATAAGCTTTTCCTAATTCTAGCGTGTTATTAACTACGTAAAAATACCTAAGTAATAATACGTATATTTAAGTAAACGTTAACATTACGAAGATACAATTTTATCGAACCATATAGAAATAATTTCTTTATAAGAAGTAGAAAGCAGACCCCATTTCTTGTGATTTTCTATATAGTTCAATGTGATATATAAAAGAGGCATCGAACGTCTCATTAATTAATAGTTTTGTAATAGAGGTAATTTTGTGAATAACTCAACCGACTTAGTTTTTTTGTTTTCGCCCTTATCCAGTTTTTCGGAAACGGGTCTAAGATCGAACCAAATAAGCAAATCTGATATGTCCAACATTCTGCCATCAGCTGAAAAACACTTCGAAGTAAGTAATCGAATCCCCACAGTACGTAGCAATTTTAAAAAATTGCCGGTTCTCCTGTTTTCTTCGCTGTTCTTCGTGCCTGTTGTCAATGCCTCCACCTACTATGTAGCAACGAATGGTAGCGACACAAACCCGGGAACATTATCATCGCCCTGGAGGACGATAAACAAAGCGGCGAATACGCTCGTTGCAGGTGATTCTGTAAATATCCGGGCCGGAACTTACAAAGAGCAGGTAACCCCGAAGAATTCAGGAAACGCCTCATCTGGCTTCATTACTTACGCGGCATACCCAAATGAAACGGTAACCGTCGACGCGTCCAATGGACTCAATGCGGCGTGGAGTGGCGTATTCAACATAAGCAACCGAAGTTACATACAAATTTCCGGCCTGCGGATTATCAATTCTCCGGGCTTTGGCGTGTTCTTGTCGTCTTCAAATAACATGCGAATCCTCAATAACTATATATCCAATATCTCTAATGCAGGGATACTTGTAGATCATAGTGATACCATCACTCTCGATGGAAATGAGGTCGGATTTGCTAGTAGCGGTGGTGATCAAAATAACGGGATCCAGGAAAGCGTCAGCCTTAATCATGCAACAAACTACATTGTAAGCAATAATAGTGTCCACGACGGGGGTATGGAAGGTATAGACGCCAAGGTTGGTTCGTCAAATGGCAAGATATTCGGTAATACTGTCTACAATATGGCCAGGGTCGGCATTTATGTTGACGCTTGGGACACATCCATTACTAATGTAGAAATTTATAAGAATACTGTTTCCAATTCAAGACCTGTGGCTTCAGGAGCGGCAGAGGACGGAATCAGGATTGGCGCGGAACATGGTTCCACGGTGAGCAATGTCAAGATATATAACAATACTTTACATAACCTTTCCGGTTCAGGAGTGACATTGGCCAATTATACGGAATCTGGATATCCAGAACCTAAATTCAGCAATATTTCGATGTACAACAATACCATTTACAATGCCGGAACGAAGGCGGGCAATTCTTGGGGCGGCGGCGGTATTGACGTTCAAACCTCATCAAACACCGGCATTACTATTCGGAACAATATACTGAGTAAGGCTGGATCTTTCAACGTAGCAGCATCTTCCGGTTCGACGGTCAGTAACAATCTGTTTGATGCCGGTTCAACGAGTGGCACAAGCGCTGTTCAAGGAAACCCTGCTTTTATGAATGTCGCCAAAGCCGATTTCCACCTTCAAGCAACATCTCCCGCTATCAACACAGGAATAACAACCGGTGCGCCAACGGTAGACTTTGATCAACAAGCAAGACCACAAGGTGGACAAGTTGACATCGGTGCTTTTGAGTATGGTTCATCAGCCTCATCTCCTTCACCCACATCTCCTTCACCCACCATTGACGTTACCGCTCCTTCGGTCCCTGTGAACCTTGCGGCAACAGCTCCTGACTCGACAAAAGTTTATCTCTCATGGAATGCGTCAACTGACAATGTAGGTGTGACTGGTTATATAATCTATAGAAACGGTACACAAATAGGGACAAGTGCAGTTGCCAGCTTTACTGATAGTGCCGTTGTTGGAGGAACAACCTACAATTACACAGCTAAAGCCAGCGATGTTGCCAGCAATCTCTCAGCTTCAAGTAATACCGCTACGGTTAATACTCCACAGGCAACAACGTCGGCCGTCAAAATATCTTCCTACTCCGCGGGGAATATAACTGCTAACAGTTCCAAGATTAACTGGACCACTAATGTCCCCTCTACCGGGGTGGTTTCTTACGGAACGAGTGCTACCAACCTTAGTTCGAAAGTAAATGCCGGTAATATGGCTACCCGTCAAGCAGTACAGATTAATGGACTGGCCCGTGGTACCACTTACTATTATAAGATCAGTGCAAGTAACGGTTCGGTTACTTCCAGCTTCCGTACCAGCAGGTGGTGAGACTATTAATATTTACAAACAGTGTAAGGGTAACTGTAAACACAGTAAGCGGTAAAACCCTAAACATAGATTTATCTATGATTGATGAAGCATTCAGTTCTTAAAGAATCGCTGAACATGTGTGAAATTGATTAAAAATGAAGTGAATAGGGAAATGGACTGCCCTGTCAAAATCACACGATTATCGTAACCTTATTGGGCAATCCGATTCTGATTGCCCAATACCAACAATACCACATATTCCCGTCTAATAGGGCAGTGGCTGGGTTTTAGCCAGGGCAATCGCGCTATCTATCCTTTGATTTCTAAGATTTGTTAAAATATTTTTTTTGACAAACGCTTATGTTACCCGATCCACGTCCTACTTTGCGGATCTAACCGACCCGCGCCGCGCGCGACCAGAAATAAACTGCACCCACTCACCGACATCGTCATGCTCGTCTTCTGTGCCGTGTTAATCGGTATTGAAGACTGGGTCGGCATGGAAATTTTTGCCGAAGAAAAAGAAAGCTGGTTTCGACAATTTCTGTAAGCACCTAACCCTACCACTTTGCGGACTCACTCTTATTTCGTTTAAACGCATCAATGACATCCGGCGCCAACGGCAACAGTTCATCAATACGGCTATTCGGCCAGGTGGACAATTTTTCCAGGGTGTCTTTTAACCACTCTGCCGAGTTCAAGGCATTGAGTGAAATGGTTTAATTAGTCAGCCCTGAAAAACACCCTATCTAGTTGAAATATTAAGATAATATATATTTTTAAGCTCATCTTTTCGACTGGAAATGTTAAAATATACCCCTGTTTTCCGGTTGAAAGAGTGAAAAATGTTGATTACTTCCGGCACAGGTCATCAGACCAATTTATTCGGCACCGATCTGCTGCAACAACTCGATCCCAATGATCCATTGCTCCGTCTTGCCAGCGTACTTCCCTGGCATGATTTGGATCAGGCCTTTGCCAAGCATTACTGCCAAGGTTTTGGTAGGCCCGCTAAGCCTATACGGCTGATGGTGGGGCTGTTGATTCTCAAGCAACTGGAAGACCTCAGCGACGAAGCGGTGGTCGTGCAATTCAAGCGCAACCCGTACTACCAGCCGTTTTGTGGTTTCACCGAATTCAGCTGCAAATTACCTTGCGACAGCAGCGAACGGGTACATTTTAGAAAACGTATCGGCGCGGAAGGTATCGACCAGCTGTTTCAGCTCAGCGTGAGATTACACGGCAAAGCCGCACTGGAAGACACCGTCAACATAGACACCACGGTGCAGGAAAAGAACATCACCTATCCCACCGACGGCAAACTGGCGATCAAAATCATCAACCGCCTGAACAAGCTGGCCAAGGCTTACGGCATTCAACAGCGCCGCACCTATGGCAAGGAAGTCAAAACCCTGCGCTTAAGCCTCCGCCACTTTCGCCATGTCAGCTGCCGAGCCAAAGCCAAAAAAGCCTTGAAACAGTTGCGCACCATTGCCCATGCCCTGATCCGGGAATTGCGCAGAACCTTGCCGTGCTTTGCCTTGTTCGAACGCTACGAGAAAGACTTTCTGTTTTACGAGCGGGTTCTGAACCAGCAGCCCAAAGACAGCAACAAAATTTACGCCCTGCATGAACCGGAGGTGTACTGCATCGGCAAAGGCAAGGACCACAAACCCTACGAATACGGCAACAAAGTCTCCATTGCCGCTACGGCCAAATCCAACATCATTGTCGGAGTAGTCAGTCATCCACAAAACTTGCACGACAGCAAAACCCTGACGGAGGTGCTGGCGCACTGCCAAAACAGCCGCAGCAAGGCCGTGAAAACCGGTGTCTGCGATCGCGGTTACCGTGGCCCCAAAACGGTTGACGGCACGCAAATCATTTTGCCGGCTGCTCCGCTAAACCGCGACAATCGTTATCAACGGGACAAAAAGCGCAAGCGCTATCAGCGTCGGGCAGCCATTGAGCCGATCATTGGTCATTTAAAGTCCGACTTTCGTTTAGTAAGAAACTTCCTCAAGGGTACCGTCGGGGACCGCATCAATTTATTGATGGCAGCCGTGGCCTGGAACTTCAGCCTCTGGATGAGGCTATTTTTTGTGCTGATTTTGGCCGTCAACATTAGGAAACCAAGCCTACTACGGCTGTTTGGGGGCACGAAAACGCTATTCACGGAAGTGAATTCTGCTTAAAGGCTTACCCGTTTCAGATCGAGGCCCCGGAATCGGTCATCCTTGTTGAGATGGCTTTTTTCAGGGCCGACTAATTAAACAGGACCTTCTAAAGACAGATTTATAATGTCATCAGCGGTGAACATGAATAATCAAAATAAACACAAACGTCCGAAATACACTCTTGAATTTAAACAAGATGCGGCCAAATTAGTTAATGATAAAGGCTATACGCACCAACAAGTAGCCGATAACTTAGTGTATCTCTTAGTGCTATTGGTCGATGGGTGCGAGCCGAACAAGGTCCAGCAGCGGCATCTTCAGCCAAGAAAAAGTTTTTGAATTTGACTGATCAAGATGAATTAACCCGCTTACGTAAAGAAGTTGAGCAATTACGAATGGAGCGCGAAATTTTAAAAAAGGCCGCAGTCTTCTTTGCGGAAGAACTCTAATAAAATACGGATTTATTCGAGAGCAACAGAAGACATTTCCTGTTACCGTGTTGTGCAAAATCATGCTGGTCAGTACTAGTAGTCAGTCATGATGAAGTACAAGGATAAAGCCGAGCCAGCTTCCGTCG
>NZ_DAIUEH010000044.1:0-48376 GCF_036845245.1 Methylobacter sp. | reverse complement strand
ATAACAGGTCATACTCGATATTATATGTGCAATTCACATATTTGACCCATTACCCCGAATTGCATTATCTGCAGGATTATGTACGCCCGGTCGACAAAGCCGTCGCCGAAGCGCAGCTGCAGGTTGCCGAAGCCAAGCTTAACCTGCAGAAAGCGCGCTTGGATGCAACCGAGCTGCGGGCGCCGAGCGACGGCATGGTGTTGGAAGTGCTTCGGCAAACCGGGGACGCCACGGACAGCAGCGAGCCGGTCATATTGTTCGCCGATGTCAGCCATTTGCAGGTCCGCGCCGAACTGGATGAAAACTATGCGTTGATGCTGCGCGTCGGCCAACGCGCGACGCTGTCAGGGCGAGGGCTGGAAAGCAAAGCGATTGAAGGCGTCGTGACCCATATCAAGCCGATCATGGGCAAGAAAACCGTTTTTGCGCGGACTGCGACAGAGCGTAAGGATGTTGATGTTCGGCAGGTGTTCGTGCAATTGCCGCAAGGGACTGATTTGCCGATTGGGTTGGAGACGGATGTTGTGATTCGGGTGGGTGAGCAATAATTTTGTAATTTGTAGAGCGCAATAGCGTAGCGTATTGCGCCGCATGGATAGGCGTGAAAAGTTTCTTTCTTGTCCGAGCGACACCTTATTTAAAGCCTCTGCACCAAAATGCCATTAATCTCCTCATCCGTCAGCACAATCGGGTTAGTCCTCCTCGCTGGGCGGGGCAACATGCCCCGCTCGAAATGTTTGACGGTAATTAGGCATTTAAATGTTAGGAGCGGGGTTGCAACTCGCGCCCCGCTTGGTAAATGGCTTAACGGTAGCTCCTTCGTGCTTTTTGTTAATTAAACCCGTTACTTTGATTTTCGGTGGCTGGGGAGCAAGCGTTCATACTCATCTTTAACCGCCGCGTAGCACTCACACACTCGCTTTTCAAGTTCGCGGCGTTTCAACACGGTAATCCGACCACGTACGCGTATAATCAATTTTTCAGCTTCTAACTGACCAAGAACGAGGGACACGCTCTCCCGGCGTATACCCAAGAATTCTCCAATTCTAGCTTGCGTTATTACCACTTCATTGTCATGTAATCTATCCAAAGTCATTAACAGCCATCGGCAAATTTGCTGATCCAGATTATGATGTTGGTTGCATACTGCAACTTGAGATGTCTGAGCAAGTAACCCCTGCGTAAAAAGCAGGGCTACGTGTTGAAGTTTACCTCCTAACGAGAATTCTTGTTTCATTACTTTCCGGCTGAGTCGATAAGCATAACCTACGCTTTGCACTTCTGTGCTGGTAGGCAGGCTCTCCCCTCCCATAAAAATGGAAATACCCACTATACCCTCGTTTCCAACCAGAGCGGTTGAGCTTGTAGAACCGTTTTCCAGGGAATAGACCAGCGAAACAATGCCAGAGGTCGGGAAATGCACAAAATTTACATGGTCACCTGACTCAGATATCGTCCATCCCAATGGCAACTGAACGAGCTTGAGCTCGGGTAACAAGCGATTGTATTCAGTGGCCGAAAGGGCTGCAAGTATGAAATTTTGCTTAGGATCGGGGGAGGAATCATTTGTCATTATCGTTTGTGGCATATTTTGATTATCAAGTATGAAAATCGTCAAATTGGCGTAAGAAAGACTGCATTAATATATTAATTCATACATTTAGGCTAGCGAAACTTTGCTTCGACTATCGTTATCCTCAGCAAATGTGGATTCATCATAAATTAAGTCTAACCGCCAACGTCAGGGTCGTAGGATGTGCTGAGGTACGAAGCGCATCAATCGCGAAAGATGCGCTTCACTTTGTTCAGCACATCCTACACACGTTTTAACTCAAATCCTCTGCACCAAAATCGTATTAATCTCCTCATCTGTCAGGACAATCGGATTAGTCTGCATACTACTACCGCGACTATTAGCCACAATCATCGGAAAATCCGATTCGCTAATCCCATAGCCATTAAGTCTAGGCAATTGCAGCCGTTCGCTCCACTCGGCCAGTAGAGCAATTAAAGCCGAACGCGCCGCAGCATCATCAAGATCAGGCTTATCAGTCAGTAACCGCCCAACTTGCGCATATTTAGCCAAAGCCGGGTTTTCAGGTTCCCGCTCCTGCATGGCCTTGATATTGACTTCGGTCGCGGCGGATACCAAAGTGCCGCAGACCACGCCGTGCGGGATAGGAAAGTAAGCGCCCAACGGAGAGGCCAAGCCGTGCACCGAGCCCAGGCCGACTTGGGCCAAGGTGATGCCGGACAGCAAGGCCGCATAAGCCATCGCGCCGCGACCCTGAGCGGCGGCCGGTTCGTTGCCTTCCCAGGCGGCAAAAAAACCTTCCTTCACGGCGGTCATGCCGCTCCAGGCCAGCGCGTCGATAAAGGGGTTGGCTTTCAGCGAGACGTAGGATTCCAACAGTTGGGTGAACGCGTCCATGCCGTCGGCTGCGACCAGTTCGCGCGGGCAGCTTGATAACAAATCGGGGTCGATCACGGCGTATTCGGGGATCAAGCATTCGTCGCGGAAGGATTTCTTGAAGCCGTCCGGGCCTTGTACGCTCAGCACCGAGTTTTTGGTCGCCTCGCTGCCGGTTCCTGCGGTGGTGGGGACCGCGATAAACGGGGTGCTGGGGCCGTGATACGGGACGTTCTTGCCGACGCCTTCGAGGTGATCCATGACCGAGTTACCGTGCGGCAACAGTCCGGCTATTGCTTTGGCGGCATCGAGCACGCTGCCGCCGCCGATTGCGATAACCACGTCAACCGCTTCGCCGCGAAACTGGCTTACCGCTTGATCCACAAGCGTCGGTGACGGTTCGCCGGAAACGGTAAAATGCAGCCAGTTGATGCCTTTGCTTTCCAGCGCTTGGGTAAATGCTTGCCAGCGCGGTGTCGAGCAAAAAGACTGTTTGCCGGTCACCAGCAAAGCTTTACGGCCATAGCTCGCCGCCAGCGCCGGGACTTCATTAATACGACCGCTGCCGTAACTAATGCGCGGCAAGCGCGAGATGGAGAAGGGGGAAAATTGCATAATGTTATCCTTGAGGGAAGAGGCCGTTATAACTGATGCCTTGGCGGGGTTCCGCCATCCAGGTGGCGACGGTATCGCGCCAGGTTAAATAATGGGCAGTTTCTTTGTGGGCTGCCGCATCTTCGGCGGAAGCATAGGCTTCGTAAAGGATAAATTGGCCGGGATTTTCGGGGGATTGCAGTACGTCGAACCGGCGATTGCCGGATTCCTGGATCGAAGCTTCATGATTGATCCGTGTGGCGGCAATAAAATCATCGATATGTGCGGGGTCTACGTGAACATGAACCAAGGTAACGTGCATGGCGGCGCCTTTATGAGTTATGAATGTGGCGGATATTATACTTCAGGCAATGTAGTTTTCAGGTCTATGAAAACGAATGGAGCTTAAGCCGCATCGCTTTGTTTTGGCCTGTGGCTGCATTGCTGCGGAATAGTCTCTAAGTTATGAGATAATATATAGTATTGAACTGGGTAAGAATGGTTTTATCCATCGCTTTGGCCGAGGTGCGTCGCTACTTTTCTTCTAGTTTCCACGCACTATGACACTGCGTTAAGTTAAGCCAGCCACACCGTAGGAGCGGGCCGCGCCCGCGACATTTAGGCGGCAATTGCAAAATTGCAGCTCCTTCATCGCGGGCATGGCCCGCTCCTACAATGTTTAATGCGCTACGTGGGAACGAGAAAACTAGTATCAATTATGATCTATCAAACATCAATCGACCTGCAAATTCCCTTCCATGATGTTGACATGATGGAAGTGGTCTGGCATGGGCATTACGCCAAGTATTTTGAAATCGCACGTTGCGCGCTGCTGGACAAAATCGATTACAACTATCCGCAAATGCGCGATTCAGGCTATGCCTGGCCGGTTATCGATCTTGGCATCCGTTATGCGCAACCAGCGGTATTCGGGCAGACCATTACGGTAAAAGCGCAAATCGTCGAATGGGAAAACCGCCTGAAAATAACCTACCTGATTACCGATAAACAATCGGGCTTAAGGTTGACCAAAGGTCATAGCGTTCAGGTGGCTGTAGACTTGGTAACGCGAGAAATGTGTTTTGTCTCGCCTGCGGTGTTGTTTGAAAAGCTCGGTTTGGAGGTGTCTTGATTTTACTCAGAGCGTTGCTGTTGTATTTATTGATTCGCTCAAAATGTCGCAGCACGAAGCAGTGCCGATTAACATGCTGCGTGATTTGCAGGGCTATGAGAAATCAGGTATATGATTCCTCATATTAAATCAAAGATAACTATTTTCAGGATTATGTCATGCAAACAACCGTTACTATCGATGACCAACAGTTAAAAAGCCTGATGAGCTACACTCATGCCGATACTGAATCTGAAGCTATTTATAAAGCTATTCAAAGCTATTTGCAGCAGGCAAAGCGGCAGCAGGATTTATTAGCCTTACGTGGGCAAGCTGATATTGAGGATAACTGGCAGGCAATGCGTGATTTGGAAATCAATAAATGAGTGATGGCTTGGTTTTAGTCGATACTTGCGCCTGGATTGATTTTTTACGTTACCAGGAAGGGGAGCTAGGAAATCAAGTGGCTGTTTTAATAGAAAACAATCAAGTAGCTATAACGGGCGTGATTATTGCCGAATTGCTGCAAGGCGTTAAAACTGAAAAACAGCAGCAACAAATTAGTCTGTTAATAAATTCCGTAGCGTCTTTCCCTACACAGGAGCTTGATTGGCTAAACGCCGGATTGTTATTGCAAAAGCTTAGAAGTCGCGGTATCACTCTGCCTTTAACCGATGCGTTAATCGCTGTTATCGCTCAACGTTATCAAGCAAAAGTATTGACGATTGATAAACATTTCCAGCATTTAGCGGTTGAGTTGTATGTTTAGCAAGAGCATCACTGAATTACGCTATCGCTCTATCCCGGCTATTTTCTTAAAGACATTATTAGTGTTTTTTCTGTTACTTGATCAAAGTTACGCTGGCGATGTGTTAAGTCAAATTACCGCTAGATTGGCAAAATCGCCGATCACCCAAGGCTACTTTCACCAGCAAAAACATCTGAAGGTACTACACAAACCGATAATTTCCACAGGTACGTTTACCTATGATCAAAACAAGGGCGTTATCTGGAAAACTCTGACGCCGATTGTTTCATTACTGCTGGTTAATGAGTCGCGACTGTTGACAGGGCAGGGCGAGCAAGCGGTACCGGCGGCTTTCGGCAAGGTTTTCAAGGCCATGTTGGGCGGAGATCTGGCGGCGTTAACCGATGGTTTTACCGTCACAGGAAGCGATCAAAAAACTTCCTGGCAACTGGAGCTAACCCCAAAGGATGAGATGTTGAAAAAAATTATCAGCACGATGATGCTATCGGGCGATACTGAGCTGCATAAGCTGGAAATACGCGAAGCCAATGGCAATGTTACCGATATTGCTTTTGATAACATCACCCATCCTGCAACGTTAACCGACGAACAACAATCCGATTTTGAACGTTTATCACCCTAAACTGACCGCAGGGCTTTGGCTGGCCGGAATGCTGGTTATATGTGTTCTCGGCATTCAGGCCTTGACTAAAGACTGGCTGGAAACCGGCTTTTTAGCGCTGTTGCCGACCAATGAACAGCAACCGGAAATCGCCAACGCTATCCGGCAACATAACGAGCCTCTGAACCGGAAATTGATCTGGCTGGCGGGTGCTGGGACGTCTCAAGAAGCCATAAGTCTGGCACAAAAACTTAAACAGCAACTGGAACAGAGCAAGCTGTTTAACAAGGTGGTGCTGGAACAGCCCCAACAGCAATATATCCAGCAATACCGGCAACTGTTTCCTTATCGCTATCAGCTGTTGGATGTACATACCCAGGCAATCTTGGCGCCTGATCCCGATCAGTTACTCAGACAAAACCTGGAAATATTGAACAGTCCGATCGGGCAGATGCAGGCGGCCGATCTGGAACGCGATCCCGCGTTGATATTTAGCCGCTATTTCAGCGCGCAAAACCCGGTCAAGTTGAATCTGGAGCAGGGCATCGTCGTGTTGTCCGACCGGCAGCGGTTTTGGGCGGTGTTATTGACCGATTTGCAGGATGAAAGATTGCAGCTCGATAAGCTGGAAACATTGTCAAGTCTGGTTAACAGTGCAACGAAGCAAGTCAAAACGGCTGGCGGCGAACTGCTGGTTTCCGGCATGGCGTTGTTTACCGCGCATGGCGCTGAATCGGCCAAACAGGAGATTTCCACTGTCGGTATAGGTTCGAGTCTCGGCATTATTGTGTTGCTGTGGGTGACTTTCCGTAGCGTGCGGCCTTTGCTGTTGTCGAGTATTGCAATCGGCAGCGGCCTGTTGGCTGCGTTGGTGGTTTGCGTACTGTTTTTCAGCAAGATACATATTCTTACGCTGGTTTTCGGCGCCAGCTTGATCGGCGTCGCCGATGATTACGCGCAGCATTTTTTGTGCGACAGTTTCGGCGAAAAGGATTGGAATCCCCGAAAAGGCTTAAAGTTTATTCTGCCGGGATTGTCTTTGGGGCTCATAAGCAATTTGCTAAGTTATGCAGGCCTGGGTTTTTCGCCGTTTCCGGGCTTGCAGGAAGTGGCGTTATTTTCCGCCATCGGTTTGCTGGTTGCCTGGCTGACGGTGGTACTGCTGTTTCCGTTGCTGTTGACCGGATTCAGATTCGATCATCAGCCGGGCATACTTAAACTGACCACTTATTGGGAAGAGCGCTGGCCGCTCTGGGTTAACGACAACCGGCGCTGGCTGGGATTGATGTTGACGGTTTTTGTCGCGGGCGGCCTGTGGACGCTGAAGCCGCAGGACGACGTGCGTTTGCTGCAATCGCCACCGGCAGAGTTGCTCCGCAGCGCCGATAAAATCCGGTCTTTATTTCCGATGAGTCCTGACAACCAGTTTTTCCTGGTGTCGGGAAAGGGTCAGGCCGACTGGCATCAAAACGAGCAAAGACTGCTTAAACGACTGGACGCGTTAAAACAGCAAAAAGAGCTGACTGCTTATCAAGGCTTGAGCAGCTATTGGCCCGATGTAAACCAACAGCAGCAAAATTACCAGCTGTTAAAGCACAAGCTGTATGACTCAGGCTTGCTTGAGCGCTATATGAGCGATCTTGGTTTCGACAAGACGCCGGTGCAAGCCGAGTACAAACAATTTGCCGCAGCAGAGCACAATACGTTGGCCTTGCCGGAATGGCTGGCGACTGCCGATGAAACCAAGCAACAGTTGTGGCTGGGTTGTGACGATGGACGTTGCCAAAGCACGGTTGCGTTAATCGGCATCAACGATTTAAACGCATTAAAAGCAGTGCAGGATTTGCCTGGCGTTGTCTGGGTGGATCAGGTCGAGTCGGTATCGTCATTGTTTGCGCGCTATCGGATCAGGGCCAGCGGCTTGTTGCTGGCGGCTTTTTTCCTGGCCTCGCTAGGTTTAGGCTACAAGTTCGGCTGGCGCAACGGGGTGACCATCATGTCGGTGCCGGCTGTTTCGCTGGCGGTTTCGTTAGCCATGCTGGGCTGGTTCGATCAGTTGTTCAGTCTGTTCAACCTGTTTGCGTTATTGCTGGTACTGGGCATCGGCGTCGATTACGGACTGTTCTTTTTCATGGCCGGCGACAGGCGCGCCAGCACTTCGCTGGGGGTTACGCTGTCGGCATTAACGACCTTGCTGGCGTTCGGCTTGTTGGCGATCAGTTCCACCGAGATCGTGCATGCGTTCGGTTTTACCGTAACTGCCGGTATTGTAACGGCGCTGCTGTGCGCGCCATTGATTGGCTTAAGGAACTGACGTTAGGCAATAGATAAGAAATTTTCACCACGAAGACACGAAGGACACGAAGAAAATATATCAATCTGCTGATGCTCTAATTGATTGAATATGTGGCTTCTTGCCTAAGTTGATGCGTTTAGAGTCAGCTTTACAACATGCAGTGACATTTTAACGTGAGCGCCATAAAAACATGAAACTTCGTGCTCTTCGTGTCTTCGTGGTGTTTTTATCTGGCTTGTGTAACATTAGTTAAGGAATATAAAAAGGTAATATGACAAACCATAATAAAGGCGAAATTATCATCATCGGCGCCGGGCCGTCCGGCAGCATCACGGGTGCCTTGCTGCAAAACCAGGGCTTTCAAGTGACCATTCTGGAGCGGCAGTTGTTTCCGCGTTTCAGCATCGGCGAAAGCCTGTTGCCGCAATGCATGGAATTCATCAAGCAGGCCGGGATGATGGATGCGTTGGTTAACGCCGGTTTTCAGTATAAAAACGGTGCGTCTTTCGTATACCAAGATCAGCAAACCGAATTTTCCTTTGAAGACAAGTTTACGCCGGGCATGGGCACCACGTTCCAGGTGCAGCGCGGCCGGTTCGACAAACTGCTGGCCGATGAAGCGGTGCGCATGGGCGTTGATATACAGTGGCAAATGGAAGTGATCGCAGCCGATTTTGCCGCCGACCGGCCGGAGTTGACGGTGCGCAACAGCCGCGGCGAAGTTATGACCTACAATGCCGATTTTGTACTGGACGCCAGCGGCTTCGGGCGTATCCTACCCAAATTGCTGGATTTGGAATCGCCATCCGGGTTTCCGGTCAGGCAAGCTTTGTTCGGCCATATTGAAGACCGGATCGAGACAGGGCAATTCGACCGAAACAAAATTAGGATCACGGTCCATCCCGAGCATAAAGATGTCTGGTATTGGCTGATCCCGTTCAGCAACGGACGCAGCAGCGTCGGCGTGGTTGCGGAGCCGGAATTTCTTCAAGGCTGGGACAGTAACGATCAGGCCTTGCAGGACATTATCGGACAAGATCCCAGTTTGACCGCATTGCTTAAGGATGCTGTGTTCGATGAGAAAATCAACACCATTGTCGGCTATTCGGCCAATGTAAAAAGCTTGTACGGCAAAGGCTATGCACTATTAGGCAATGCCGGCGAGTTTTTGGACCCGGTGTTTTCATCCGGCGTTACCATTGCGATGAAGTCTGCCGCGCTGGCTGCGGATGTTTTGGTTAGGCAATTTAACGATGAAACGGTCGACTGGCAGCAGGATTACGCCGAACCTTTGCAGCGCGGCGTCAATACTTTCCGGGTGTTTGTCGATGCGTGGTATGACGGCCGTTTTCAAGACGTGATCTTTCACCCAAGGCAACAACCCGAAGTGAAGGCGATGATCAGTTCAATACTGGCCGGTTATGCCTGGGATGAAAATAATCCTTACGTTAAAAATGCCCGTTCGAGGTTGGATACCTTGGTTGAGTTATGCCGATAAGGATTTTCAGCGCTATGTTTTTACTCTGGCTGTCCAGTTGTGCGCTGATGCAGTCGGAACCTGTTACCGATAAACCTGAGCTAATGCCGATTGCGCGGCCCTTAGGTCCGGCCAGAAGGATCGTGCAGCAAATAAACGCGGTTTGGGCGGATCGGCAGGAATCCCTGTTGGCGATTCTGGAACTGGACGCAAACCATATCGCGATGGCAGGACTCAGTAATGACGGCTTGAGCCTGTTCAATTTGACCTACGACGGTCACAACGTGGTGTCCGATAAAAGTCCGTTATTGCCGGAATCGGTCAACCCGGAATTTATCATCAGCGACCTGCAACTGGTTTATTGGCCGCTTGCCGAGCTGCAAAAAATACTCCCGGCCGATTGGCGGCTGGAAGAAGTCGATAAAAAACGAATTTTAACGGTCAGCAATAACAAACAAGTTGAAGTTAATTATTTATCTTCTGATCCGGTTTGGCCGAAAGCCGTTGAATTGGTCAATTTTCGGTACAATTACCGCCTGAATATTAAAACGGTAAGTTATGAAGATCTTTCAAAATAAGCCCAATTGCAGCAAGTTGTAAATATGAATAATCAAGACATTCGCTGTCAGCAACGTTTTAATAATTTCAAACGGGCATTTTTGTTATTGCGCGAGGCAATGGAGAATGACTTGGACCAGCTCAGTCAACTGGAAAAAGAAGGCGTTATTCAACGTTTTGAATACACCTTTGAATTGGCCTGGAAAGTCCTGAAAGACAAAATGGAAAACGATGGTTTGGTATTGGATAAAATATCGCCCAAAACCATTGTTAAACAGGCTTATGCATCTAAATATATTGACGATGCCGAGACTTGGCTGAAAATGATAGGCGACCGTAATTTGATGAGCCATACCTACGACTTTCAAAAATTCGAAGCGGTGATTAAAACCATTCAAAGCGATTACCTGCCTATGCTGGATGCATGGTATCTGGAATTATTACAGGAAGCCAATGAGTCATGACGCAGTACGGCTTAAATTCAAAACAGATTGTATTACTGAAACAGATTTTTGCGCATTATCCGGAGATTGAAACGGTCAAACTGTACGGCTCGCGCGCAAAAGGCACGCATCATGCTCAAAGCGACATTGACCTGGCTGCTTTTGGCCGCGACTTGAATCGTTTTTTAATTGCGGATGTGTTGATGGCGCTAGCGGATTCCGATCTTCCTTATACGGTGGATTTGCAAGATTATCAAAGCTTAAAAAATCGCCAGTTGCTTGAATATATCGACCGGGTTGGCGTGGTCATTTATTCCAAAGAAGGCGGGATTGAACTCGCTAATGACAGAGCATGACGACCTTATATCTGAATGACTTAGGCCTGTTGTGCGCGGTCGGCAATAGCAAATCCGAGGTGTTAAAGCGGCTGCTAGCGGGAGATCGCTCGGGGTTATCGGCCAGCGATCAGTTCGGGACTCGCTGTGTTGTCGGAGCTGTTGCAGCCGATCTTCCGGAGATTGAGCCACGTTACAGCGTTTACAACTGCCGGAATAATCGTCTGTTGCTGGCCGCATTAAGCCAGATCGAACAGACCGTGAGCGACATGATGACCCGATACGGTGCCGATCGTATCGGTATTGTGCTGGGCACCAGTACTTCGGGAGTGCGCAATACCGAGCTTGCGCTGGATTATTGGGCTAAAAACGGCGTATTGCCGGATGAGTTTCATTACAAGCAGCAACAAATGGGTGCAGGGGCTGACTTCTTGGCGGATAAGCTGGGTGTTCAAGGCCCGGCTTACACGATTTCTACGGCCTGTTCCTCCAGCGGCAAGGCGTTTGCGTCGGCGCGGCGGTTAATCAGGCAGGGTATATGCGATGCGGTCATCGTCGGTGGAGCCGACAGTTTATGCGGCTTGACCGTTAATGGTTTTACCGCGCTGGAATCGATTAGTACCGGATTATGCAAACCGTTTGGTTTGCATCGTGACGGCATCAATATTGGTGAGGCGGCCAGTCTTTTTGTATTGAGTAAAGAACCCGGACCGGTGGTATTGCAAGGCATAGGCGCAACCAGCGATGCCTATCATTTTGCCGCCCCCGACCCGGACGCGACCGATGTGATCAAGGCCATGCAGATTGCGCTGGATGATGCAGGTAAAACGCCTCGGCAGATCGATTACCTGAACCTGCACGGCACTGCCACGGTATTGAATGATGCGATGGAAAGTAAAGCCGTTAATGCCTTATTTGGTTCAACGGTGGCGGCCAGTTCCAGCAAGGGCATGACCGGGCATACGCTGGGTGTTGCCGCCGCGTTGGAATTGGCTTTTTGCTGGTTGCTGCTGACGCATGACGATGAACACGGCGCATTGATTCCGAATATTAACGATGATGAGCCGGATACGGCATTGCCCGCGTTAAACCTGGTCACAAAAAGCGGAGCGTTGGGGCGCAGAATCAATACCTGTCAAAGCAACTCATTTGCGTTCGGCGGCAATAACGTGTCTATTGTGGTGGGACGGGCATGATTGAGGTTGCCGATTTGATTCCGCATACCGGCGACATGGTGTTGCTGGATCGTATCGTCGACCATGACGACCAGGGCTTGACTGCCGAACTGATGGTGCGCGGCGATGGCTTGCTGGGCGATGATGAAACGGTTCCGGCCTGGGCCGGGATTGAATATATGGCTCAAGCCGTAGCTGCGTATGCGGGCGTGATGGCAAAACAGGCTAATGAGCCGATCCGGCTGGGATTTTTGCTGGGAACCCGTCGCTATAGCAGCAATGTTGCCGCATTTAAGGTTGGTACAATGTTAATGATTCGGGTGGAAAAAATCATACAAGATGATAATTTGGGAGTTTTTGATTGCCGAATTTTGGGGGATGGTGTGGAAATTGTCGCTAATTTGAATGTTTATCAGCCACCGTTTTAGACCTTCCAGGTTTTAAAAACCTGGAAGGTCTGCATAGCGAGATAAAGTATTGGAACAACACATGAGTACATTATGAATAAAACTGTTTTAGTGACCGGCTCCAGCCGGGGCATCGGCAAGGCGATTGCGTTATATCTGGCTAAACAGGGCTTTGATTTGATCATTCATTGCCGAAGCCAACGTGGTCAGGCTGAAGAGGTCGTGGCTGAAATAGAGCAATTGGGCCGACAAGCCCGGATTTTGCAGTTCGATATTGCCGAGCGCGCCCAATGCAGCGAACAGCTCAACCAGGATATCGAAAGCCACGGCGCTTATTACGGCGTAGTGTGCAATGCCGGTATTACGGCCGACAACGCGTTTCCGTCGTTGACCGGTGAACAGTGGGACAGCGTGATTCACAGCAATCTCGACGGTTTTTATAATGTATTACAACCTGTCGTTATGCCTATGGTCAGGCGGCGCAAGCCTGGACGTATCGTCACTTTATCGTCGGTGTCCGGCTTGATGGGCAACCGCGGCCAGGTCAATTACAGTGCGGCAAAAGCCGGTATTATCGGTGCGACCAAAGCGCTGGCTTTGGAATTGGCAAAGCGCGATATCACCGTCAATTGCGTAGCGCCGGGCCTTATCGATACGGAGATGGTCAACCAATTGCCGTTGGAAGAAATCAAGAAAATGATTCCGGCGCGCAGGATAGGGAATCCCAAAGAAGTGGCGGCGGTTGTGGCTTTTTTAATGTCGGAGGATGCCGCTTACGTTACCCGGCAGGTCATTTCGGTCAATGGAGGCTTATGTTGAAACGCGTGGTGGTGACCGGTATGGCCGGAATTTCGCCGATAGGTAATAACTGGCAGCAAGTTGCCGAGCGCCTTAAAAACAAGTCGACCGGCATTTGTGTAATGCAGGACTGGGACAAGTACCAAGGCTTGAATACCCGCTTGGGCGCGCCTGCCGATTTTACCCGGCCTGAACATTATTCTCGCAAGCAGGTTCGCGGCATGGGGCGTATCGCTTTAATGGCGACTTATGCAACCGAATTGGCATTGATTGACGCCGGTTTGCTGCACGACGATTGTCTTAAAAGCGGACAGATGGGCGTTGCCTACGGTAGTTCATCGGGCAGTCCTGACGCTATCGCCGAATTCGGCAACATGCTGCTTAACCATGCCACCGGCGGTTTGAATGCAACTTCGTATATCAGGATGATGAGCCATACCGCGCCGGTCAATATCAGCCTGTTTTTTGGCATTAACGGCAGGATTTATACGACCTCAAGCGCCTGTACCTCCGGCAGTCAGGGCATCGGTTATGCTTATGAGGCGATAAAATTCGGTCAGCAAAAATTGATGGTCGCAGGTGGCGCTGAAGAACTTTCGGCTATCCAGTCGGCGGTGTTCGATACTTTATTTGCAACCAGCCTTCGTAATGAAACGCCGGATAAAAGCCCCCGGCCGTTCGATCGAGACCGCGATGGCTTGGTTATCGGCGAAGGCGCAGGTACGTTGATATTGGAAGAGCTGGAAAGTGCTTTGGCGCGCGGTGCTCATATTCATGCCGAATTAGTGGGGTTCGGAACCAATTCGGATGGATTGCATGTCACCCAGCCTAACAGTGGCAGTATGCAGGTTGCGATGCGTTTGGCCTTGCAGGATGCCAAGCTGGAAGCCTCCGCGATCGGTTACATCAGTGCGCATGGCACGGCAACCGGTCACGGCGATGTTGCCGAAAGCCAGGCGACCGTAGCAGTATTCGGCGATAAAACGCCGATCAGCGCGTTGAAAAGCTTTACAGGCCACACTCTGGGCGCTTGCGGTGCGCTGGAAGCTTGGGTGGCGGTCAATATGATGAATGAAGGCTGGTTTCATGCCACGGCCAATCTTGACAACATTGACCCTGAATGTGCCCGGCTGGACTATATTAAAGAGGATATCCGTCTGTTCGATTGCGACTATGTGATGAGTAACAATTTTGCGTTTGGCGGTATCAATACCTCTTTGATTTTTAAGCGTTGGGATGATTGACATCCCATTCAACCTGGAGAACTACAATGATAAAAAAAATATGTTTAGCCTTGGCTTTACTGGTTTTGGTCTCAGGCTGTACCACGACAGGTACGTTCAAAGTGCCGCCGGGCACTGATCTGTATGTTTATAAAAGGCCTGAGCCGGTAGATATTAAGGCAGATGGTAAAGTCACCACCAAGCCGTTTTTCTGGACGGCTGCGGGAATACCGCCGGAAGGCGGTATTCCTTACCGCTTGGAAAAAGGCGGCAAGGTTGTCAAAGAGGGTAAATTAAGGACAAAGTTCCGCACCGTTTCGATATTCTGGCCGCCGTTTGCAGCGATCTATTGGCCTATGGGATTTAATCCGGATATCACCTACGATCTGGTTAATGACAAGCAGGAATAGGACATTCGAATAACCGGGGTTATCCACATTTTCTGTGGATAACTCTGTGTATAAACTGGAAATACAGGACCTAACTATTCACTTCTAAAGCTTTTTTGTTAAATTGGTCAGATTGTAGCCAGTGCGCGATTTTCGATTAATATAACATCAACTATCAATGACTTAGGTGACGATAAGATAATTTTTGATATGTTTTTTTACAGAAAGACTGAGGTTTTTCAGTTATGCCGCTGAAACAAAAGTATATTGTATAGACCTGTGGAAAAGCTTGAGGTAGAGATTGCTTGTCAAGCTTTATTTCTTGAAATATGGCGGGATTTGATCACTGAACCAATGGGTCCGGTTTATTGCCTGCTTGATACGGGTATTTGGAGAAAGTGCTTTTATGCGGCTTCAAAAACTCTCGCAAATATAAGTTCTAGAGCGAAAGAAATGAATGTCATTGTTGCCCGGAATTGGGGGCGACCGGTAAGCAGGTCGCCCAGATAGCTCAGCTATATTAACGCGCTTTGTTGCTGTCTTTCTTTGCGGAAGTAATATTCAAATCATCCCGTTGTTAGGAATGACTTAGACAACCAGCGTGTGATAATTACCTGTTGCCGTAGTGCGGCTCAGGCAGTTAAATCATCGGGGAATAGGGAGCTTGAGCTGCTAATATTTTAATGGCGTCTGCCATTTTTACCGGCAGTAATCTCTTCAAATTTGACTTTTAACGGCTTTCCGCAATAAAGATTGCCGTCCAGCGCGGCTATCGCGGCTCTTGCTTCATGACCTTCCATTCCGATAAAGCCGAAGCCCCGGCATTTTCCGCTAAAGATATCGGAAACAAGTTGAATGGAGCGGACTTTGCCGTATTCAGAAAATAAAGCCTGTACAGTTTCTTCAGTGGCTTCGCTAGGTAAGTTTCCTACAAAAATTCGTTTCAAAAGACATGTCCTAAATAAAGGGGGTGAGTTGATTGGCCGGATGAACCGGATATGCCACAACCCCGCTTATTATCTAAGGCGGGGTTGGATGTTGGACAGTAAAGCGAGAGTTTAAGCTGCGCTTACTTGTGACGCTTGTGGGCCTTTAGGGCCTGATTCTACATCGTACTTAACTGCTTGGCCTTCGGCCAATGTACGGTAGCCGCCGTCGCTTGCGATTGCAGAAAAATGTACAAATACATCTGCGCTGCCATCGCTTGGAGAAATAAAACCAAAGCCTTTAGCTTCGTTAAACCACTTAACAGTACCTGTTGCCATATAAATTACCTATATAAATCAATGAAAATGTTTGATTGCAAATCATGCCGGGCAATTTTAAGGAGAAAAGCGAATGGAATTTCTGAAAAGTGCTGAATAACATGCAAAACTTAAATAGAAGCCTCACGTTTATATGGAGTGCCGTCTATTTAGACTTACATTATAGAGGCTAATCCCCCGTATAGCCATTGATAATTTAGAAGCTAGTATTTCTACCTACATTTAACGGGAAGATTTATTGACGGTAAACCATTAATAATGGTTTCTACGGTCGACGTTATTATGATGATTATCGTCGTCATCGTTATGTTGATGACCATAGCCGCTGTCATGGCGCTGCCGGTGTTCTTGATAATTATTGCCCTCGCGCGGTTGAGCCTTGTATTGATCATAACGGTAATGATGTGGAAAATAGTCATTCCCTTGACGATAGCCGTTATCATAGTAATTCGGTCTTTCTCCATGATGGTTTCCGTGCATAATGGCATATCCGCTGCTATAACCGGAGTTACCGGGATAATATGAATATTGTTGTGGATAATGGGCGGCACAGGCACAAGGCAGCATAAAACCGATGAGCAGCATTTTTTTAGTGATTGAATTCATTTTTTTATAGCCCATGATAGTTAACCCAGACTAAAGAATATCGTAGATCGCTGAATGCCGAATGAATCGAATCTGTCGTGTTTGCCGCTAGATAAAGCCGGTAATCACGCCGGCATAACTAAAAGGAATATTATGAAACACCATCAAGTAGTTGACGCTCGCATCACGCCCGAGGGTCGTCTGGATGTACTGTCCAAAGCAGAAGTAACCAAATTGCTCGACACCAGTCAGGGCGGATTGTACCGGCTATTTCGTAATTGCTCGCTCGCGGTATTAAACTGCGGCAGCGGCATGGATGACGGCAAAGAGTTGCTGGAACGCTATCCCGATTTTGAGATACGCGTCGTTCAGGAGCAGCGCGGTATTAAGCTGGATGTCAAGTCAGCTCCCGCCCATGCCTTTGTTGACGGCAAAATGATCAAAGGCATCAACGAACATTTATTTGCGGTGCTGCGTGACATTATCTACGTCAGTGACGAGATCAATAATAATCCGATGTTTGATTTGAATACCTCCGACGGTATCAGCAGCGCGGTGTTTCACATCTTGCGCAATGCCAAAATTCTGCGGCCGATGACCACACCGAATCTGGTCGTGTGCTGGGGCGGGCATTCAATCAGTCGCAAAGAATACGATTACAGCAAGACAGTCGGCCATGAGATGGGGCTGCGCGGCCTGGATATCTGCACAGGCTGCGGGCCGGGAGCAATGAAAGGCCCGATGAAAGGAGCTGCCATCGGTCATTCCAAGCAGCGGATAAAAAACGGCCAATATTTGGGCATAACCGAACCCGGCATCATTGCGGCCGAATCGCCTAATCCTATAGTCAATGACCTGGTGATCCTGCCGGATATCGAAAAACGCCTGGAAGCCTTTGTCCGTACCGGGCATGGTATCGTCGTGTTTCCCGGCGGCGCGGGTACGGCGGAGGAAATACTTTATATACTGGGTATCTTGCTGCATCCTGACAATGAAGGCATGCCGTTTCCGCTGATTTTTTCCGGCCCGGACAGTTCAGCCGAATATTTCAGGCAAATTGACCGCTTTATTACCGGTACCTTGGGTGAATCCGCGCAGCGGCGTTATAAAATTATTATTGATAATCCGGTGCTGGTTGCTCAACAAATGCATGCAGGCATCCAGCAGGTACGACAATTCCGTAAAGAAAAAGGCGACGCCTACTATTTCAACTGGCAACTCAAGATCGACCATGTGTTTCAACAGCCGTTTATACCTACACATGAAAACATGAGAAATCTGGCCTTGCATAAAGACCAGGAAAACCACCAGCTCGCTGCCAACTTGCGCCGGGCATTTTCCGGCATCGTGGCGGGTAATGTAAAAGACGAAGGCATACGTGCGATCGAACAATATGGTCATTTTGAAATCCATGGCGATGAAGACATCATGGCGCTGATGGATTCGTTGCTGAATTCATTTGTTGAACAGCACAGGATGAAATTGCCGGGGAAGAAATATTTGCCGTGTTATAAGATTATCAAATAATGAGCCCGTTATGAGATTAAAAGTTTTTATTCACCACGAAGACACGAAGGTCACGAAGAAATAAAACTTCGTGACCTTCGTGTCTTCGTGGTGAGGATTTTTTAAATTTCGTTTTCGTTCCCATGCAGCGCGTGAGGATAAACAGTTATCAGCATCATGAAAGTCATCCTGACCGAAAAACCGTCAGTCGCCCGCGATATAGCCAAATGCCTGAGCATCAACAACAAGCGCGACGGTTATTTTGAGGGCAACGGCTATCAAATTACCTGGGCGTTCGGGCATCTGGTCGAACTGAAAGAACCGGATGAATATAACAAAGCCTGGAAACGCTGGTCGTTGGAATCCCTGCCTATCATTCCCGAACAATTCGGCTTAAAAGCCAGGGGCGATGCCTCGGCGCAAAAACAGCTAAACACCATCAAACACTTGTTCAAGGCCGCCGACGAGATCATCTGCGCGACCGACGCGGGGAGAGAAGGGGAGTTGATTTTCAGGTACATTTTGTCCTGGGCCGAATGCGTGCACAAACCGTTTAAACGCCTGTGGATCAGCTCTTTAACCGATGAATCGATACGCAACGGTTTTGCCAAATTGCAGGACGGCCATACTTATGACGGACTTTATCGCGCCGCCAAATGCCGTAGCGAATCGGATTGGATCGTCGGCTTGAATGCGACGCGGCTATACACGCTCAAGTTCGGTCAGCAAGGCAGCTTATGGACGATAGGCCGGGTGCAAACACCGGTATTGGCGCTGATTGTGCAAAAAGACGCGGAAATCAGCAGTTTTATACCGAAAGATTTTTGGGAATTGCACACACTGTACCGCGATGCCGATTTTCAATATGTCGGAGGACGATTCGATAATAAGGCCGCCGCTGAAACCTTGCTAAGCCAAATCGCGGAGCGGGATTTCCAGGTTACCGAAGTCAAAGGCAAGAAGGAGACGCTCAGCCCGCCGTTATTATATGATCTGACCGATCTGCAAAAAGACATGAGTATCCGCTACGGCCTGACTGCCGACCAAACCTTAGGCGCCGCCCAACAGCTATACGAGAAAAAACACGTCACTTATCCGCGTACCGACAGCCGTTATTTAACTAACGATATGAAGCCGGGCATGAAGCCCTTGTTGAACAGATTACGTTCTAAATTCGACCAGCAGATTGAGCCGCTCGATCTCGACAAACTGACGCTGAGCAGCCGCATATTCAACGACGCCAAAGTCAGCGATCACCATGCGATTATCCCGACGACCGCATTGCCGGGTTCGCTATCGGGCCATGAAGCTAAAGTCTACGAAGCCATAGCCCAACGCTTTATTGCAGTATTTTATCCGCCTTGCATCAAGCAAATCACGACTGTGTTGGGCAGTATTGTGGGAGAGACTTTAGTCTCGACAAGCCCGGCTAAAGCCGCTCCCACAATAAATTTTAAAACCACCGGCACGATTATCGAATCGCCCGGCTGGCAAGTCTTATATAAAAACGATTCGTTAAGTCGATCCGATAAAGAATCAAAAATCCTGCCCAACTTCGTCAAAGGCGAAACCGGCCCGCAGCAGCCGTCGATAAACCAGGGTAAAACCACGCCGCCGAAACCGTATAACGAAGCCAGCTTGCTGAGCATTATGGAATCGGCCGGTAAAACCTGCGATGACGAACAACTCAAGGAAGCGTTAAAAGAAAAAGGTCTCGGCACGCCGGCAACCAGGGCTTCGATTATCGAAGTGTTAATCAAGCGGAACTACATACAGCGGCAAAAAAAGACCCTGATCAGTACCGAATCGGGGCGGCATTTGATCTCCATCATCGCCGACGATCGCTTGAAGTCTGCGGCGATGACCGGCGAATGGGAAGCTAAACTCAAAAAGATAGAACACAACGCTTACGATCCCGATCAATTCATGGCCGAAATCATCCGGTTCACCCAAAAAATCAAAGACGAATCGGATCGGCCGCTTTACGACCAAAGCCGTTTGGGCGACTGCCCGTTATGCGGACATCCTGTTATTGAAGGCCGAAAAGGCTACGGTTGCAGCGACTGGAAAGCCGGTTGTCAATTTGTGTTATGGAAACAAATGTATGGCGTACCAGTTACTCGGGACATGGCCTGTCAATTATTACAAAACGCCCGGACCCTGCACAGCTACGCAATCAAGCTGAACGATGAAGTCTTCAATGCTCAATTGACGCTAAATAGACAAGGCGAAACAGGTTATGTCAAAGCCGAGTCAGCGCAGCGGTCTGTCGTAAAAGAAGCCATTGCCGACTGTCCGCTGTGCAACGGCAAAATCATTGAAACGCCAAAAGCCTATAGTTGCAGCGAATGGCGCAACGGCTGCAAAATGGCGATCTGGAAAACCGTCGCGCATAAAAAAATTACCGTAGCGATGGCTAAAAAATTACTTAACAAGGGTGAGACGGGCGTGCTAAAAGGCTTTAAATCCGGCACAGGCGCAGAGTTTGAAGCTAACCTGAAATTGATCGACGGTAAAGTTGAAATGGCTTTTGGCGAGCGTTAATAGCTCGGTAAAACCAATTGCAATTTTGGCTTTTCTGTTTTTAAACAGCTTCGGAAGGGGCGGTGTAATATATACTTATTGCATATCAACAACGGTATCTTCTCTTTTTTTACCGACCAGAAAGAGGCGATATAAAACCGAGCGTTGAAGTTATAAAAAATAGGAGCTATCCATGGATAAATCAACTGCTGTCGATAACGGCCCATTCTCTAAAGACGCGATAATGGGTCCTGCCTATCTTGCTACCCATAAGTTACTGCCGATTGTCGGCATAGGCGCCTCCGCCGGCGGACTTGAAGCGCTCGAACACTTCTTCAGTCATATGCCCGATAACATGGGCGTCGCTTTCGTCGTCATTCAACATCTCGACCCCAGCCAAAAAGGCATGATGCCCGAATTGTTGCAACGCATTACGGCGATGACGGTATTGGAAGCCCAAAATCGTATGAAAATAAAACCGGATTGCATTTATATAAATCCCCCGAATAAAGAGTTATCCATACTGCACGGCACGCTTTATTCGCTTGATCCGGCTGCGCCGCGCGGATTACGCCTGCCGATAGATACTTTTTTCTGTAGCTTGGCCGAAGACCGGCGCGACCAAAGTATCGGCATATTGCTTTCGGGCATGGGTTCGGACGGCACGATGGGCCTGCGCGCGATCAAGAAAAAGTCCGGCCTGGTCATGGTGCAAGACCCTACAGAAGCCAAGTTCGACAGTATGCCGCGCAGTGTGATCAATGCCAACTTAGCCGACATTATCGGCACTGCGGCAGAACTGGCTACTCATATCAGCAATTATTTCCAGCGCTCATCCAAAGATATTTTGGCCAGCTCAGGACAGATATTGGAAGACAGCTCTCTGAGCAATCTGGAAAAAATTATCGTTCTGCTACGCGTCCGGACCGGCAATGATTTTTCGTTATATAAAAAAAGCATGCTTTATCGCCGTATTGAACGGCGTATGGGGCTGCATCAGCTCGAACATATCTCCACTTACATCCATTATTTACGCGAAAACCCGCAAGAGCAGGATTTATTATTCAAAGAGTTATTAATCGGTGTTTCCAGCTTTTTCCGCACCCCGGCGATATGGAGCACTCTAATGACTGAGGTCATACCCGAGCTACTGACAAACTATCCTGGCGGCAAGATAATAAGAGCCTGGGTACCTGCCTGTTCCACCGGAGAGGAGGCCTATACGCTGGCGATGACTTTTATCGAAGCGATCGAACAAGCCAAGCCTGAGGCGCGCTACTCGTTACAGATTTTTGCTACCGATCTTGACGCGGATGCGATAGCTCATGCACGTCAGGGGATATACTCGGCCCATAGCGTTGCCGATGTTTCACCGGAGCGCCTGGCCCGCTACTTTAGCGTCGAAAACAACGGCTATCGGGTAAAAAATGAAATTTGCGAAATGATTATTTTTGCGCAGCATAATATTATCAATGACCCGCCGTTTACCCGGTTGGACATAATAAGTTGCCGTAACCTGCTCATTTATTTTTCCGTTGAGTTACAGGAAAAACTGTTGCCGTTGTTTCATTATGTGCTAAACCCCCATGGCTTGCTGTTACTGGGTTCAGCCGAAAGTACCGGTAATTGCGGTTATCTTTTTACGCCGTTGGCGGCCAAAGCGCGTATCTACCGCCGTATTGACAATCCTTTACCGAAACCTGAAGTGGATTTTCCGAATAAACATTTTACCGCTGTGCCTGCGGTCAGGCCGACGGCTGATCATGCCAGCCTGCAACAACTGATGGATCAATTGCTGCTTACTCACTATGTCCCGGCAGCGGTGCTGGTTAACGCCGATGGCGATATCCTTTATTTTAGCGGCCATACCAGCAAGTATCTGGAGCCTTCTACCGGAAAAGCCAATCTGAACATCTACGCGATGGCGCGCGACGGCTTGCGCCAAGCAATGACAGGGTCGATCCGTCTGGCGTTGCAGAGCAATAAAGCAGTACGCCTGGACGGTCTGCAAATAACCGGCGAAAGCGGTAAGGTGCATACCGTTAATGTGATTGTGCAAGCGATCGACCAGGTGCAGGCATTGCACGGCAAGGTCATTATCGTGTTTACCGATATCGCGACAGCACGCACCCGCAAACGTCTTGCCCAGCTATCGCAGCCCGAGGCGCTGCAACAAGCCCAGCTGGAAATACAGACTTTGCGCGATGAAATATTTTTCTTGCGGGAAGAAATCAAAGCCAGCCATAAAGAACGCCAAGCGGCCATACAGGAAATGCTGATTTCCAAGGAAGAAATGCAATCAGTGAACGAGGAAATGCTGACTGTGAATGCGGAGCTGCAAGCCAAACTGGATACCTTGCAGTGGGCCAACAACGATATGCAGAACCTGCTTAACAGCACCGAAATTGCCACGGTGTTCCTGAACAACAAATTGCATTTGCGGCGTTTTACCGACCATACCACGCAGATATTCAGACTGTTGCCGCAAGACGAGGGACGGCCGTTATCCGATATTACGACCGATCTGGACTATCCTTTGTTGCAACAGGACGCGATAGAGGTATTACGTACGCTGATAGTTTCGGATAAACAAATCCAGACTCACGATTCACGCTGGTTTGATGTGCGCATCATGCCTTACCGGACAATGGATAATGTAATCGATGGCGTAGTCATTACCTTTGTTGACATTAGTCTCGCCAAAAACCTTGAGTTGGCACTGAATGAACACGCGATTGTAGCGATTACCGACCGGAAAGGCTTGATTACCTATGCAAATGACAAGTTCTGCGCGATCTCCAAGTATTCGCGCGCAGAGCTGATCGGACAGGACCACCGCATTATCAATTCGGGCTACCACCCAAAGGAATTCATGCTCAATTTGTGGCACACCATTGCACATGGGCATATCTGGAAGGGAGAAATCCGTAATCGCGCCAAAGACGGTTCTCTTTATTGGGTGGATACCACCATCGTTCCTTTTTTAAACGCGAGAGGCAAACCTTATCAGTATGTTGCTATTCGTACCGTTATTACGAAACATAAGAAGGAAGCCGGATTTATACGGCAGGAAAACTCAGGCGCAGATAATATTTCCAATTCCGGAATTTATTTATAGTGTCTAAAGCTAAGCGGTAAAGAACAGGCTGGATCATCGAACCCTTGGTATCGCCAGGAAAGGGCTATACCCCCCCTGATGTTAAAAATTCCTTAGTGGGAGTGTCATCAGCTTATAATACCTTGTAAAAATATTGGGATTTTCACGATACACCGAGATAACGTGTGACAAAAAAACACAAGCCATTTATCGACACCGACAGCCTGCGCCGGCAGGCGGAACAGCAGCTTGCCCAACAACAGTCAATCGCGCCCGACATTGACATAGATGCAAAAAAACTGGTGCACGAATTACAGGTTCATCAAATCGAGCTGGAAATGCAAAATGAGGCGTTGTATTTAGCACGAGCCGAAGCGGAAGCGAGCCTGGAGCGTTACACCGAACTCTATGACATGGCGCCGGTCGGCTATCTTACGTTGGCGCGTGACAGCACGATTCATCAGCTCAATCTCAGGGCCGCCAGACAGCTGGGAATATTTCGCGCGCAGCTTAAACAGCAACGCTTTTCAAGCTTCGTTAGTGCCGATGCTTTACCCGTTTTTAACGATTTCCTGGCCGGCGTATTTGTCGATGAGACGGCCCACAGCTGTGAACTGACCTTGCTTCCTGTCAATCGGAACTCAACACTGATTGTACATATCGAAGCCATTGCCAATGATGACGAGCAGACCTGCCGGGTGATACTGATCGATATTACCCAACGAAAAGGTAATGAAGAGAAATTAAAATTGGCGGATCTGGTCTATCAGGCGATTGGCGAGGCCATTATGGTGGCCGATGCCGACAACCGGATTGTTACCGTTAACCCGGCCTTCACGGAACTGACCGGTTACACATTACAGGAGTCTGTAGGCCAATCGACATCATTGCTTAAGTCAGGGCAACAAAACGAAGCGTTTTACCAGGTTATGTGGCATGCACTGGAAACAACAGGGCATTGGCAGGGTGAAATATGGAACCGGCGCAAGAGCGGCGCAACCTATCTTGAATGGCTGACGATCAATACGGTTTACGATGATGAAGGCAATGTACGGCATAGGGTCGCGACGTTCTCGGATATCACCGATCAGAAACATGCGGAGCAAACCATCTGGCAGCAGGCCAACTTTGACTCATTGACCGGCTTGCCCAACCGCCATATGTTTTACGAGCGCCTGGCGCAGGAGATGAAAAAATCCCGGCGCATGGGCCTGCCGCTGGCATTGCTGTTTCTCGATCTCGATCATTTCAAAGATGTTAACGATACGCTGGGGCACAGCAAAGGAGACCTGCTGCTCAAGGATATGGCGCAGCGCCTGCTCAATTGCGTGCGCAATACCGATACCGTCGCACGGTTGGGCGGCGATGAATTTACGATTATTTTGACCGAATTACGCGAGCAAGACAGTATTGAGCGTCTTGCCCAGGACATCCTGTGCCAGCTCACCAAACCGTTCGAGTTGGCGGGCGAGATTGCTTATGTATCGGTCAGCATCGGCATCACCTTATATCCTGAAGATACCGATAATATCGATGTGCTGATAAAAAACGCCGACCAGGCCATGTATGCCGCGAAGGATCAGGGACGCAACTGCCGTCACTACTTTACCATCTCAATGCAGGAAGCCGCCTTAACCAGGATGCGGCTGGTTAACGATTTACGTAATGCCCTGACCGAACATCAGTTTTGGCTGGCTTACCAGCCGATCGTGGAATTGACTACCGGTGCCATCCATAAGGCGGAGGCGCTGATTCGCTGGCAGCACCCGACCCGCGGCCTGATTAATCCGGCTGAATTTATCCCTGTCGCCGAATCAACCAGCATGATTATCGACATCGGTGAGTGGGTGTTTCGCGAAGCGATGCAGCACGTGGCGCAATGGCGTAAAGAGTACTCTAGCGACTTTCAGATCAGCATCAATAAATCGCCGGTGCAATTCCAGAGAGAAGGCAAGGGCCATCTTGGCTGGTTCGACTATCTGAACGAACTCGGGTTGCCTGGGCAAAGCCTAGTGGTAGAAATTACCGAAGGACTGTTGATGGATGCCGGGACTTTAGTCAGCGACCAACTGCTGGCGTTTCGGGATGCCGGTGTTCGGGTATCGTTGGACGATTTCGGGACAGGTTATTCTTCATTATCTTACCTGAAAAAATTCGACATCGATTACCTGAAGATTGACCGGTCGTTCACCTGTAACCTCAGCCCTGATGCCAGCGACCTGGCGTTGTGCGAAGCGATCATTGTGATGGCGCACAAATTGGGCATCAAGGTTATCGCAGAGGGTATAGAAACACAGCAGCAATGCGATTTGCTGATCGCCGCCGGTTGCGATTACGGACAAGGTTATTTGTTTTCCAGGCCGGTGGCCGCGGATGAATTCGAGAAGTTGCTGTCGACCGCGAAACGTTGATTATTGCTACGTTGTGGGCGCGAATGAATTCGTGCCCACAGCTTCAATATGCGATTACCTGTGGAAACTGGAGTCAACCCATCAGCACCAATACCTGATGCTTCTTTCCATCCTGTAATAGCGGAATACCGTCTTCTCCTGATTGCAGCATTCCGTCCAGCTCAATCGACACGACGCCTTTCGATACTCCGTTCGGATTGCTGACGGTAATGTCATAGTCAGTTTCTTCGTGCCGATAGCTTAAATTATAGCTACGCCACTCGCGCGGAATACAAGGATTGAAATACATATTGCCGGCGCGAATATTCAGGCCCAGCATCCATTCCATACCGGCTCGATAAAACCATCCGGCAGCGCCGGTGTACCAGGTCCAGCCCCCGCGCCTTACATGGGGCGGTACCGCGTAAATATCCGCTGCTATCGCATACGGCTCGACTTTGTAAGCATAGACGCCGGTCCGGTTAGCGGTGCGATTGATCGGATTCAGCATATGCAGGAGTTCTGCCGCCTGATCGCCGTCTCCGAGCATGGCGTAGGCGATGACGCACCAGACCGCTGCATGGGTGTATTGCCCGCCGTTTTCCCTGACGCCCGGTAAGTAGCCTTTGATATAACCGGGGTCCAGCGGCGTTTTGTCGAACGGCGGCGTAAACAGCAGCACCAGGTCATCGCCATATTGGACCAGGTATTCCCGGACCGAGTTCATTGCCAGCCGCGCCCGCTCAGGATTACCTGCGCCGGAAATGACGCTCCAACTTTGGGCCAGCGAGTCGATACGGCATTCGGTATTGGACGCAGATCCTAGCGGCGTACCGTCATCGAAATAGGCGCGCCGGTACCAGGATACATCCCAGCCTTCGGCTTCCACCGCCGCTTGCAGTTTGAACGCGTGTTCGCGCCAACGCGAGGCGCGTTCAGTGTCGCCGCGCGTCTGCGCCAGACCGGCAAATTCCGATAACGTAGCGATCAGGAACCAAGCCAGCCACACGCTTTCTCCTTTGCCCAGATGGCCAACCCGGTTCATGCCGTCGTTCCAGTCGCCGCAACCCATCAGCGGAAGGCCGTGTATGCCGGTTTTTAAACTCAAATCCAGCGTTCGCGCGCAGTGTTCAAACAGGCTGGCTTGTTGCGTCGATGTAGCCGGTTCGAAATAAGCATCTTCCTGTTCCTGCGTGAGCACCGGTCCTTCCAGGAACGGCAGCAAAGCGTCGAGTACAGCGCTATCACCGCTGACCTTGACATAGTGCGACGCCACATACGGCAGCCAGATTAGGTCATCCGAAAAATGGGTGCGCACACCGCGATTGGAAGGCGGGTGCCACCAATGCTGCACATCGCCTTCGATGAATTGATGCGCCGCCGCGCGGAGCAGATGAGCGCGGACAAGATCGGGCCGCGCCACCGCAAGCGCCATGCTGTCCTGCAATTGGTCGCGAAACCCGAAGGCCCCGCCTGCCTGATAAAATGCGGCCCGCGCCCACATTCGGCAGCTCAGGGTTTGATACAGCAGCCAGCCGTTCAACATCAAGTCCAGCGCTCTGTCCGGCGTTTTTACCTGAGTTTTGCCGAGTGTCTTGCGCCATGACTGTTTTACTTCGGAAAACGTTTGTTGAATATCCGCAGCCCGATAACGCTTGACCAGTTCGCCGGCATGGTCGCGGTCATTGCCTTGTCCCAGCAGCAAGACAATTTCGATGCTTTGATCGGCGGCAAGCTCTATTTGCGCCGTCAATGCCGCGCAAGGATCGAGCCCTGCACCGACACGGCTTTTAAGCGCTCTGGATTGACTCAAAGCAACCGGCGCATCCAGGCTGCCGTTACGACCGATAAACTCGGTCCTGTTGCAGGTCCAGGAAGTTTGCAGGCCAGCCATATCGACAAAAGCAATGCGTCGGCCAAAGTCCGTATCCATCGGGTTATAGGCAAACAAGGCTTCGGTCTCCTGATCCAGTTCGGTGACAATATACGGCGCGGTGACGGTGCGCGAGGCCCCGAGCACCCATTCTACATAGGCGGTAACCGTTAATTTACGGGGACGATGGGACTTGTTTGTTAACGTCAGCCGTGAAATCTTGACCGGGTCGTCCGGGCTTACAAATTGCAGCAGCTCGCTGTGAATGCCGTGAGAAACATGCTCGAAACGGCTGTAGCCATGGCCGTGGCGAATGACATAGGCAGCCTTATCAACGCGGATCGGCAACGCAGTCGGCGTCCAAAAATCGCCGCTTTCGTTGTCCTGTAAATAAAATATTTCTCCGGGAGGATCGCCGACCGGATCGTTCGACCACGGCGTCAATTGGTTCAAGCGACTGTTAAGGCTCCAGCTATAACCGCTGCCCAGCTCCGATACGGTAAAACCGAATTCGGCATTGGCGATCACGTTAATCCATGGCGCAGGCGTATTATGCCCATTGCCCAGCACGATCACATATTCGCGCCCGTCGTCGGCAAATCCGCCCAGCCCGTTGAAATATTCGATGTCGGCAGGGACGGTTGCGGGTTCTTTTGTTTCGATAGCCGATGCAGACAGCACTTTAGGTTGAATAAATCTTGGGATCGGCTTGGGATGGCGCATCAATTGCTCAGCCAAAGTACCGCGACTGCTCAGCAGCACCACGCGAGCCGTGGTTTGCAATAACACATATTCCTCTTCGCTGAGCTGGTCGCCACGCAGCACAAAAACCTCACCTTGCCCGCCGTACTCGGGAAGTGCTGAAAATGACTGGTTTTCCCGGACCATGTTGTCCATTAAAGTTTGCAATTCATTGGCGTAGGTGATTTCTTTTTCATTCAAAATCACTAAATCGACCGACAGGCGTTTCATGCGCCAATATTCGTGAGCACGTAATAACTGATCGGCAATAGCCCTGTCTTCTGTCGATGCAACTCGCAGCACGACAATAGGGCGGTCGCCTGAGATACTGAATCGCCATAAGCCGGTGACATTCAATTGGTTCAGGTGCATCAGCCTGGCATCAGCCCGCAACGAAGGATCGGCATACAGCAAGCGATTAGCCAGGGCTTGAAATAATTGGGCTTCATCGGGCTGAATACGCAAGTGACGCAATTGGATATGCGCATGAGTCCAGGCCAAATCGGAAACCCGGTCGAAAGTCGCTGAGTTGTGATATTTGTCGACTAAATCTTCAACCGTCTGCCGCGACGAGGCAACCAAGGTGGTAAATGTCAGGTGAACAGTCGAGCCTGGTTCGATGCCGACACGTGCACGCAGGCTGAATATCGGATCAAGTACCGCGCCGACTGTATTGCTGAGCGGTCGGCCGTCAATCACGGCGGCAGGTGCGTGTAGTGTTTGGCCGCGGCCTATAAAGCGCATTCTGTCGGTCTCATATTGAACGCCGGCATTGATGCTGACGGATGCCAGCACATGAGCTGCCCAAACCTGCGGCTCATTGTCCGACCGAGGCCGCCGTTGAGCGATTAACGCATAGGCCTTGGGCAGGTATTCGGTCTGTATGAATAAATTGGAAAATACCGGATGCGCAATGTCGGCCATTGGAGGCGCCAGCACAATTTCCGCGTATGAAGTCAGCTCAATTTCCAGTGTATGGGTACCGTTATTGGTTAAACTCAAGTGCCTGATTTCCGCATTATCCTCAGGCGATACAATGACTTCCAGGCGGCTGGCTATGGCGCCGTCTTCGCGGGAGATACGCACCCGGTCTTCGAGAAAAACCACTTCGTAACGATCGGGAAGCGCCGCAGTCGGCTGGTATCCGGCAGACCAGATCTTATCGCTGGCCAAATCGCGTAAATAAATATAACTGCCCCAGCAATCTCGGGTCACATCTTCACGCCAGCGGGTGACCGCCAGTTTTTCGCAAACGCTGTAACCCGATCCGGAGGCGGTGATCATTACCCCGTAACGGCCATTGGAAAGCAAATGTGCTGACGGAACCAGGGACATCGGTGAAAGTACGCGGCGTATCGGCGGCTGTATTATTTCCTTCACTTCAGCCTCGGCTTGGGTGAAGTCGGGAATACCTTTGTCAAAACCGTGCGGAACCCGCTCTTGCAGCAGCAGTTCAGCGCCCTGGATCATCGGGACGCGATGGAAACGGCGGCGCATCACTTCATTGAGTACGACATTGGTCAGAGACACCAATGACATGCCTTGATGATGAGCCATATAGCAGCGCACAAACGCCACTTTTTGGTCTTCCGCGAGCCGCGATGGCGTGAAATCGAGCGCTTCGAAGAATCCGTAACGCCCTAAAGCGCCTATTTTTTCCAGGCGCTCGAAGTTTTCCACCGCGGCATGGGTGTGATACATAGCCGCCAAGGCCGTGGCGTAAGGGGCGATCACCAAATCATAGGCGAGGCCGCGCTTCATGCCCAAACCGGGCACGCCAAAAGCGGAATATTGATAAGTGAACCAGCGATCGCGGCCGTTAAATGCTGATTCGGAAACACCCCACGGCACGCTGCGTTGTTTTCCGTAGTCAATCTGGCTTTGCACCACCAGACGGCAGGTTTGATCGAGCAGGCTGTAGCGCGGCGTATAGGTCACCAATGCCGGCATCAGGTATTCAAACATCGAACCGGACCAGGACAATAATACCGTGCCGTTCGTGGTGCGCGTCACCCGGCGGCCCAGATGGAACCAATGGGCCGCCGGCACTTCGCGCTTGGCGATAGCAATCAGGCTGGTCAGGCGGGCTTCTGAGGCGAGCAGGTCGTAATAGCTGTCGTCGATCACGCCTTTTTCAACGCGAAAGCCGAGCGAAAACAGGTGTCGTTTATAATCATAGAGAAAACGAAAATCCATCTCGTCGAATAATTGTTGTGCAAGTGTAGTTAGCGCATTGATCCGCTGAGCCAGCACGTTCCAGCGCTGAGCTTCCGGCTGCTGTGGGTTATCGAAAGCAAGTCCGAAATGTATCGACGAGCCGAAATTTTCCATGTCGCGCTGGTGCGAAATGATATCGTCGTGCAACAAAGTAGCCCATGCCAGTACTTCGCTATTCTCGATGAGTTCGTTGCGCTCGACGGCATAAGCGCGCGCCAGGTCCAACAGGTTATCGGTACAGGGCCTTAGCAATCGCCATAAGCGCGTGCATTCTTCGGGAGTCGCCGGCGTGCATGCCAACAAAGCGCCAAGTTTATCGGTTTTCTTTCGCAGTTCTTCCAGTGTCACCATCTGCATGCGCTGGTTATCGTCGATGTTGTCAAGTGCGGACACCAGCAGCCTGTGGCTGTCGGAAATACCGTTTAACAATGTCGAAAACGCATACGGCTGTTGGATCAAATCTTTGCATCCCTGAACAACGACCAGTAAATGTGCGGCCAAATTACCGCTATCCACAGTTGACACATACTTGGGTTCCAGCGCCAGTAAAGTACAGGTGTCGTACCAATTATAAAAATGCCCGTGAAGTCTCGGCATCTTTTCCAAGGTCTTTAAAGTGGCCTCGAGTCTGTCAACGGTATCTATAAGGCCCATCCAGCCATAGTCATGCGCGGCGAGTGCCGATAGTAAATAGAGGCCGAAATTTGTCGGCGAACTGCGGTGAGCGATTTCCGGTTCCGGATCTTCCTGAAAATTATCAGGAGGCAGATGATTTTCTTGTTCCGTCACAAAGGTGGTAAAAAATCGCCAGGTGCGTCTGGCGACTTGCCGTAACTGCAAAGCATCCTCAGGAAATAATGATTCAGTAGGGTCCTGTCTTGGCGGCAAGCTCAGGAGATGGGCAATAACAGGCGACAGTAACCACAGCAGCAGGAATGGCCAGGCAACTTCAAGTGCAGCAGGATTAAATGCCAGCACGATCGAACCGGTACAAACGACTATGATAGCCACGTTGGCCAGCGGCTTGAGAAGGTCCTTGATTGAGTGTCCCGCTGTTGTCTTTGCTTGCAGTGCAGTGACCCACTTGAGCAGTTTTTGTTTGGTGATATACAGCCGGACTAGGGTGCTTATGATCGCATCAACCATCAGCCATGCCTGTTGTACCAGCAATGTCAGCGTAACCAGGCTATTGCTCAGACCCAGCAAAACATCTTCTGTGGTGGTGCGCAACTGGTTACGCAACGGAATGTCGATACGAATCCTCATTCCGCCGATAACGGCCTCGAACACCGGGAAAGCCAACGCGATTAATACCATCGCCATCAGTGCGCCAAGCGGTGCATCCGGAATCGCCCAGGCCGCCAACAGCGTAAAAAAGGCGCCAGGCGCCGAGAGAGTTCGACGTAAATTGTCCAGCATCTTCCAGCGTCCGATCAACGGCATGTTTTTGCTGCGCGGACCGAAAATCCACGGTAATAACTGCCAATCGCCTCGCGCCCAGCGGTGCGAGCGGGACGCGGCAACTTCCGCGTGGGAGGGGAATTCTTCAAACAGCTCAATATCGCTGACGAACGCACAGCGGGCGAATACACTTTCGAATAAATCATGGCTGAGCAATGCGTTTTCAGGAACTCGTCCGGCCAAAGCGGCTTCAAAGGCGTCGACGTCATACAAGCCCTTGCCGCTGTATGTGCCAAGCCCGAACAGATCCTGATACACTTCGGACACGGAGGTCGAATAGGCGTCCACGCCGCAGGCACCGGAAAACAGCTGATGAAACAGTGAATGCTCCCGTCTTTGCGGCAGGGTCGGTGTAACCCTGGGCTGGAGAATACTGTAGCCGCTGGTAACACAGTGCGTGGCCGGGTCTAGAACAGGCCAATTGAGCGGATGTGCGGCTGTACCTACCAATTGTTGCACTGCGCCTATAGGCAGTTTGGTGTCGGCATCCAGGGTAATCACATAGCGAACACCCGGCGGAGTAACCGCAGGCTGTCCATTAATCGGCAGAAATGAAGTATCGATGGCTCCGCGCAGCAGTCGATTAAATTCATGCAATTTTCCGCGCTTACGCTCCCAGCCCATCCATTTGCTCTCGTTCGGGTTCCAGCGACGTTTGCGGTGGTACAGGAAAAAACGCTGATCTCCGTACTTGGCATTAAGCGCTTCTATGCCGCTGATGGCGATGCTCAACAATCGATCATCTTCAGGCATCGTTTCCTGGTCTGCATCAGCCCAATCGGACAACAGGGCAAAATGAACATCATTGACCGGATTGGACAAATATTGAACTTCCAGCTCATCGATTTGCGTTTTTACGTTGTATTCGCTGATAAACATCGTCGGCACCACGACAAAAGTGCGCAATGAGTCGGGGAGGCCGTCCTTCAGTTCAAGCCTGGGTAAATGGCGCGGCGGCACCGCGGCAATGATAAACCGGTTAACCAAAGCCGTCGCAATATCCGAAGCGGGAAATAATGCGCATAAGATAATCAATGCAACCTGCAAGCCGCTTAATCCGGCGTTGACGGCGGCATCCACCGGCAGCGCCAGCAAAAGCAGTGTACCCAGCCCAATGCTGGTCAGATAAGCAAACGCAGCATGGGCGATATAGGCACGCAGAAACTTTTGGCCGAAAGAAGGGCGAAAACCGACTTCCCGCTCGAATTCACTCCGACCGGCGCCGATCAGGTAATAACCCGGTTCCTGCTGCTGCGGCGTGGTATCCGGTTCTTGACCGGTCTGATCAATTTTGTCGATGATTTTATGGGCGATTTCGACCTCAGAATACGGCGAACGTTTGGCAAGATCCTCAATCGCATGACGGTAGCGGTCACGGGTCAGAAAATCCATTTCTTTGTAAGTGGGGTGAGCGCGCAGATAGTTATCTACCAGACTCGAATCTTCGACAAACTGCGGCCAGTCGAATGCCGATATGGCGCGCATACTGGTAATGATATTGCGTACGGTCAGATTGGCTGCAATTTGCGCGGCGTGTTCACGGTGTACGATTTCATCCAGCGTGACGCCCTGTTCGGCCAGCCATTCGTTAAGAAAATCGAGTGCCGGCGCAGGGCCGGGATGCGGTTCGTGCAAACGCTGAACAAGTTGAACCGCAAAGGCCTGACGAAAAGGCGGGTCGGGTAAAAGGGCAGTCTGGGGCGCGAGATCTAGCCTGTCGGCTTGATCGACAAGTTCGTCAGCCAGGCGTCTTCCAACTTGCGAACGCATGACTTTTAATGCCAGCCGCCGCAAGTTCTCGATCATCACGATGCGTAATGTGATCGGAATTGCCCAAAGCTCGCCAATACTGAGCGGCTGGACTTGCTGGTATGCGTTTATGAAAAGATTCAGCTGTTCTTGGGAAAAACGGCTGTCGGTATGAGCGACCAGCGCCCAGGCAATGCCGTAAACACGCGGATAACCGGCAAGAAAGCCGTTGATCAGCTTGGGTAATTGCCGGTAAAACTTTTCCGGCAGGTAGACGTTGATGTCATTGATCTGCTCTTCAATGACATGAAAATTATCGAGTACCCATTCCGCGGCCGGAGTGATGGCTCGCTGTTCCCGCGCCGATTTGCCTATCGCTTTGTAAGCTTCAAACAATACTCTGGAGTTTTCGCGTACTCGCGGCATCAGTTTGAGCCCTTCAGGCATAATGCGGGCTTTTTGTGCTTTGGCTAAACTGGCGGCATGCTGCTCCAGGCGTTCATCGCTGAATAATTCAAACCGGATCGGTTCATCTTCGCCGCCCGGGTCGGCAAGCCTGATGTTCCGTCGATGCTCCCGTAATTTCATTATCATTTGTCCTCCGTCTAGGCTGCCGCTCGGTCAAAATAATATTTACCGGTTATGGGCATCCCACTCTACAAAGATAATGGAATTCTATGTGTAGCACAGCGGGCAATTAACTCAATCTCCGGTAAGGTAATATGTTCGCGCGCGAGGATGTTGCTTTTGAACGTCTGTAGATTAGAGAAGCCGAATGCTTGAGGCAATAAGTAGTATTACTGATCGGGGGCAGGTTTATGAAGGGGAGATGTAAAGGATTATATTTGAAACAGGTCGCGTTCGGCTTTAGAGTATGCACAATTGGTGCAATGCAACGCTTAAAATCGGCTTTGATCCGCATATCCAACGCTATGGATTGTGCCGCTGTTTCAGAAAGATCCGGTAGGCGTAACGCATTTGCTTGAACCGGCAGATAACAATAAAGAAAGGCTATTAATTATGACTAAGAATTTACAACACTGTTTTTATTCGTATGGGTGAGGACATGTTCATAGGCAAAACTATCGCTCTCTTTTGTGTTACAGCGCTCGCCGAAATTATCGGCTGTTACTTGCCGTATCTCTGGCTCAGGCAAGGCGGGTCCGCTTGGCTGCTTGTTCCCGCCGCAGCGTCGTTGACGCTGTTCGCATGGCTACTGACCTTGCACCCATCGGCGGCTGGTCGTGTCTATGCCGCTTACGGCGGGGTTTATGTTACGGTGGCTCTCGGTTGGCTCTGGGGCGTTGATGGTGTCCGCCCTTCATTTTGGGATGTTGTGGGCGTTATTGTTACGTTGGTCGGCATGGGCATCATCATGTTTGCGCCGCGTCATGCCTAACCCGTGGCAAAAGCGCGTTGCCCTTGAGCGCTATATGATTTGAGCCGAAAAGGGCATTAAATGCGAGCGTTACAGTGAATCCAATATAACAAACCCTGCCAGCCCAAGTGAGGTCAGCCCCAAACCGGCCATAGCCAGACGCGAGCCGTGCAGCTTGGTCCATAGTAAAAGGCCGGTCAGAGAAAGAAACACCAGTCCGCCGGACAGCGTATCCGCCAATAGCACCCATGCTGTCCCCATCCCGACACCTTTATGCAAGCGGGTGATGAAGGCGAACACGTTTGCATCCTGACGTTTTATCGAAACAAAAGTATTACCTACCCAGTATTCGGCGGTAACCGATTGTTGCGGACTCTGAAAGTCCACCTTCCATTGCCTAGGCTGCTGGATGCTTTGACCGGACCAGGTAACGGTTTTTGACGGTTCGGTGGAAACTTTATTGGGTGCCCGGTCAATGCTTAATTGTGCCTGCAACCATGAGGCCAGGGCTTTTGCATCGGCCGGAACCGGGGTGGGCAAAGCCAGTTCGATTTGCGACTGTTCCATTTTTACAGCCGGAATTTTCATCACCGTACGGTGGTTAAGTAAAATTCCGCTAATGCCGAACAACAGACCCAACGCAGCTCCCCACAATCCGACCCAGGCATGGGTACGGCGCAGCCATTTGAGCCATTGAATACGTTTAGGTTTCCGGATTAACAGTGCCGGATTTTGTACATTCGTCATTATGATAATCTCCGTTTGTTGTCAAATGTCTGCCCACATACGCAGCAGGTTATGGTAAGTCGCGACCAGGGGAATAATCTCGGGGCTTTCCGGAGCACGGGCACGCAAGCTCTGGATACCGGCATCAAGCTGAAACAGTAAGCTACGCTGGGCGATATCGCGAATCATGCTTTGCACCCAGAATACCGCGACATCGCGGTGTCCGCCGGTAATGGGTTCCACCCGATGCAGGCTGCTTGATGGATAAAGCACCAAACTACCGGCGGGTAGTTTGATTTGCTGCACACCGTAAGTGTCTTCGATGATCAATTCCCCCCCTTCGTATTCTTCCGGCTCGGACAGAAACAGTGTGCCCGATACGTCGGTGCGAAAAGTGGTCGTGCCGACGCGGATCGCATTGTCGACATGGATGCCAAAATCCATGCCGGGAACATAGCGATTAAACAGGGGAGGGCATACCACTTTCGGCAAGGCGGCGGAAACGAACAGCGGATTGCAATGCAACGCATCATGAACGATGGCGGTCAGCACTTGTGTTTCCTCCGCATTGGCGGCCAGTTGCAGATTGTTTTTTACCTTCGCGGCGAGCTCGCCTGCGGTGACCCTGCCATCTACGAATCGTGCTTTTGCGAATAGTTCACGCGCGCCGGCGAGTTCTTCGTTGGTTAAGATATTTTCAATGGCAAGTAGCATGGTTACCCTCTATCTGTGGTGTGGTTGCAGTCGGGTATTAAAATTTAATATTTTACCCGTAGTGTGAGTTGCCCCGAAAGCGGTACCCCCGGCAGGGCGGTATTGGTTTGTCCTGACTCGTAATAAACTTTGTCCAGAAGGTTGAACGCATTGGCCTGGATATCGAAGTGCTTATGGTGATAAGCCACTGTCGCATCGAGACGCGCATAGCCCGGCAAAGTCACTTCATTAACCGCATCAGTGAAACGCGAGCCCGACATGAATACCCCGCCACCGACTTCCCATTCCGGCGTGATATTGTAGCTGGTCCAGACTACGCCGCTATTCTCCGGCACATTGACGGAATTCTTACCTTGGAGCGATTTGGATAGCCCGCTGACCGAACCTGTTGCAAAAGTAGTCGATTTGGTTACTTCAGCATCGAGATAAGCGTAGGTCGCCGAAAGACTCCAGTCAGGCATTAGATCGCCAGCCAGGCCTAATTCGAAACCGTCGGTTTTCTGTTCACCGGCCAGGATATTTTTAGTCGGATCGGTCGGATCGGTTGTTCGCGCATTGGTTTTTTCCAAGCGGAATAATGCGCCGGTTGCACTGAGTCGTCCGTCAAAAAGATCTATTTTCGCGCCGACTTCCAAGTTTTGGTTTTGTTCCGGTTTAAGGTTGGCGGTATTAGTGGCGAGCGAAAATGTCTCGGCCGAAGGATTGAATGAGGTGCCGTAACTGAAATAATACGCCTGCCAATTTTTCGGCTGCCAAACCAGTCCGGCACGCGGATTCCATTGGTGATCGGTGCGTTCAAAATCATTGGTGTTGAGAAGATTGTCATTCTGTTTTGCCTGGAAGACATCGTAACGTCCTCCGGCAAGCAGTTTCCACTGTGGCGTAATCTCAAACTGATCGAGTACGTAACCGGCAGCGGTATTGGTTTTTGTATTCCTGTCAGTCGTTAATACGCCTGAGAAGTCGTTGGCGCGTCCTGCTCCTACGGTTGGGCTGCTTAGCGGATTATAGATGGAAACTCGAGTGACGCCGGTCGAGTCTTTGGACCGGAAGGTATAATCTTCCCAGCCGACTTCCGCCCCAAAAAGCAGGGTGTTGTTAAATCCGAATATCGGTTTCTTGAAGGTGAAATCGGTCTGGTTGTAATAATTCTCTTGCGGACTTTCGCGCAGTGCCTGGCTTCGTGCTATTGTCGCAGCCGCTCCGGTACCGGTAGCTCCTCCGGAAAACAGCAAAGTACGGTATTTGCGGTCGTAATTACCGTAGCGGGACGTATTCCGCACTGAAAATTCCGAGTTAAAGCGGTGATTAAATATCGCAGTCGCAACCGAAGTGTCATAGGTTTGCAGAAGGTCGTCCTTGAAACCGTAGAATTGGTTGACAGGCACATTGGCGGGTTTTCCGCCGATCATCGGCACACCATAGTCGAACACGCTGTCTTCTTCCTGGTGCAACAGCATCAGGGTCAGGTCGGTGTCCTTGGTAATGTCGAATTTTATCGACGGCGCGACGCCCCAGCGGTTGGTGTAATTGTAATCGCGGAAGGAATCGGCATCCTGGTACAGCGCGTTGAGCCGCACGGCTACGTTATCGGTCAATTTTGTTCCGGCATCCAGCGTGGTGCGTTTGAAGTCGTAGTTACCGTAGGTGAAATCGGCATTGGCGAATGATTTACCCATGACCGGCTTTTTGGCAATCGGATTGATGACGCCGCCGGTCGATCCGCGTCCGAACAGCACCGAAGAAGCCCCTTTCAGCACTTCGACGCGATCGAGGAAAAAAGTGTCGCGCGAGTATTGGCCGTTTTCTTTCGCACCGTCGAGATAGGTGTCGGAGTTCGCTGAAAATCCGCGCAAGGTGATCGAGTCGCCGGTGCGTCCGCCTTCGCCGGCCGCGATGGTAAGCCCGCTGACATTCTTCAGGGCATCGCGCAGGTTGAATGCATTTTGCGATTTAACCAATTCTTCCTTTACTACGCTGACAGATTGAGGAATATCGCGGATAGCGGTTTCAAACTTAAGCCCGGTACTGGATGTATCTGCCTTGTAGGCCGGTTCTTTTTCAGCGGAGACTTTCACCTTAACCTCAGGAAGCACTGGCTGAGCGGTTTCGGCCGCCTCGATATGCGGTGCGTTCAATATTGCGGCAATAGCCAGCATTAGCGGTCTGTTTTTGTGATTTTTCATAAATATATTGCCTGTTATATGTAGCTTGTTATTGGCTGGCTAGTCACACATGAGGCGATGGCTGGCTAAATATTCGAGATCGACGCTTTAGGTATCTATCGGTTTTGTTATTGCTTGGGGTTCGGTTCAGTAACAAAGCCGAGTTTTTCTATTCCTGCTGTTTGTGCGGCGGACATAACCATGGCTAACTGCTGATAGTTGGTTTGTTTATCGGCACGTAAATGCAATTCGGGCTGGGGTTTTTTCTGCGCTTCTGTCCCCAGTCTTGAAGCAAGTTCCGCCTCTTCAAAGGGCGCATCGTTCCAAAACAGTTTGCCTTCTCCATTAATCGACAGGGTCACAATATCGAGTTTTTCCGGATTGGACTGGCTGCCGGCTTGCGGCAGGTCGATTTTGATTGAATGGGTAAGCAGCGGTGCGGTAATGATGAAAATGACCAGCAGTACCAGCATGACATCCACCATCGGCGTCGTGTTGATTTCCGCCATCGGCTGGGTATGGGGGTTATCGCCGCCGAATCCGCCTGAGCCCATCATAATGACACCGCCATGGGTGTCATTTCGGTAACTTCCCCGGCTGCTAACGGTACGCCGGTGGTCAGGTAAGTATGCAGATCGTGGGCGAACGTTTCCAATTGGCCCATTAACAGGCGGTTATCGCGTACCAGGGCGTTATAGGCCAGCACTGCGGGTATGGCAACGGCCAGGCCGAATGCGGTCATGATCAGTGCTTCGCCGACCGGTCCTGCTACTTTGTCTACAGAGGCTTGGCCGCCGACGGCGATGGCGCCGAGCGCATGATAGATGCCCCAGACTGTGCCGAATAGCCCGATGAAAGGGGCGATACTGCCCACCGAAGCCAATAAGGTAAGCCCCGTTTCCAGGTGCATGGCTTCCTGGCTGATAACGCGACGTAGCGCCTGGGCAATAAATTCATCATGGCGCGAATGTTCTTGCAGTGCGCTACTTCCACCTTCATTGGCGGTAACTGCGTGTTCCGCAAAAAGTTGCGCGGTGTAACGCTTGTGATGGTTGGCAGCATTGATGCCTTGTATCGCAAGACGCGCGAACGGGTTTTCCGCTTTATTCAAATCTTCGCTCATGACAGTCACCATTGATGACAGGGTTGTCGACGAGGCTTGCCAAAAGCGTTCTAAAAAACGGGCGCTGCTGCTTCTTAAACGCCGCGCCTGTACCGCTTTGATGACCATTAAAGTCCAGCTTCCGATGGACATGGCTAACAGCCCTGCCGCTACAGTAATCGATACCGCCCCGCCTTGGCTGATGAATTTCAGGTTGTCTAAGAGATATTCTGCTTGCATGATGACTTATCCTTCTATTGAAAATCTGACCGGTACAACGACCGATGCACTAACCGATTGCTCGCCGCGTTTGGCTGGAACAAATTGCCATTTTTTGACCGCTTCCAGCGCAGCCTCATCGAGTCGGCTTGAGCCGCTGCCGGTTTGCAATTCTACGGAGCCGGCTGTGCCGTCTACTGTTACTTGTACGCGTAGTAGGACCAAGCCTTGTTCGCCCAGTCGCCGCGAGATTGATGGATAATTCGGCGCCGGGTTATTTAAATAAGCGGCGTTAAAGCTTGGCGATTGATATGCCTGCGTGTCGGCGGCCTTGTTATTCGTTGGCTTCGCCTCCGGTTGGGCCGCAGGGGAAGTTGTCGGGGTTGCAGGCATGGATGTCTGTTCCACAGGCGGAGTGATTGGCTGACTTGTCGGCTTTATCGCCGGTACAACAGGTTTAGTGACCGGTTTTTTGACTTGCTTCTTGATTGGCTCTTGCGTTTTTTCTATCGGCGTAGCGGGTAATGTCGGCTTTTGCGGTGCTGCTTGCGGCGAACTAATCAAGCTAACCATGATGGGTTCGGGCATTGTCTCAATCGGTAAAGACTGCGATTGCGGCAGTAATGCTGCAAACAGCGCCAGATGCGCGCATAGCACCAAGCCAATGGCAAGCCATGTGCGGTCATTGATACGCTTAGCTCCGCCGTGACTGATATTTCCCAACATGGGAGCAGGGCGGTTTTCCAAAAAATAAAAGGTGGCGGTTGGGAAGATCATTTTAGTGAACATGGCCGCTCCTTATTTGTTGAGGATTGTCATTTGTCGATGACTCATTTTTCATCTGGGCAAGCCGCACTTTGGCATGATTTAAAACCGAGCTAAGTACTTCTAGCGATTCATAATTGGTGTGTATCGTCGATGAACCAAAATTTATCTCCAACGCACCGCAATCAGGGCAAAGCACCACGCGGCAATCGCCGTTACCGGAAAGGCCTACTTTCTTGTGTTGTTTAGTTGAATTCATTGATCTCACCATCCAAATGTTAAGCAGGATAAAGTCTGCCGAAATTGTTGTGTGCAGCGTTTAGACGGCACTGGATATTTGCAGTGCGCGGCTTTACATTGGCTGGCTACCAATACCTGAATGTATTGGATGGCTGGCTATTTTTACTCTTTGCACTTCATTGTCGGCATGCTCATTCCCAACATCAGGAGGAGAGTTGTCCGCAGTTGAGGAGAAAGCCTGCCGACAATGAAGTGCAATAACTAAATTATTTGGTCAGGATTAATTTTCCCTGACGAGTCAAACGCAATCGGTATTCCTCTCCCGCATGTTCGATAACAATCTCGCGTGCTGTACCAAATAGCTCCGTGCTTTGTAAACGCTGCCCTAAAGCCGGCGTTATGGCCTGCTTTGTAAGAAGCACCAAGTCCAAAGATTCGAGAGAGGGAGTAGATTGTTTGTTCATGGGTACGAATAATAATGATTATCATTTGACGAGTCAACATTTGTTGCTATTTCCGCAAAATTTAAAGGTCTACGTCAATCATAGATTCGATTACCTATGTTCAATTCAGCCATTGATGTCTCTATGATTTAGGTTGTTCAAATTACGTGGCTTCCGGATATTAGTTTCGTTAGCAGATCGAACAATTCATTGCGCACACGGGTTTTACGCCAAACCATACCGATAGTACGATTGGGGACGGGGTCCTCAAATGGAATATACCGAATGCCGTCTTCAGGTTCATGAATAGCAATTTTGGGCATAAAAGTTATGCCGGTTCCCGCTCAGACCATTTGCCTTATTATTTCAAGCCCTGTAGCGCTGACATCATGGAAGGAGTACAGGAAGCGTAACGTAGTGTAGCGGCGTTGACGCCCCCGCGTAGCCGCAGCGACCGGGCGTTTTGACGAAGTTGGAGCGTTAGAGTAAGCGTAGTCAAAATACAAGACTATCCGATACGGTGCCAGGTCATTACGGGAGTCATGGCGCACAGCGTAGCAACGTGAAGTTGTGTGCCGTGACGGTAGGAGGACGAACGCGGGCCACCGCAGGCATTAATGGCCCGGTCATTTTTCGCTGCTAAAATCGGACGGATCCATTTTAGCTTTCGCGAAAAATTCTGGCGCGCTGAAGTTATTAAGTTTCATATCCGGTAATGCTGAACAAAGCCTTGCTAATCGGATAATTTACCCAAATATGGGCCGGCAATAGCCATTGCTCCATCCGACCTGATGTTTTTCAGCCTGGATGGATAGAGTGCGATGATATTAAGATTGCTTGTTCGACCAGCCGCCGCCTAAAGCCTGATAGAGCTGCACCATTGCAACCAAGACATCCTGCCGGGCTTGAACCTGGCTGTTCTCGGCAGTCAATAAGCTACGTTGGGTTGAAAGCAGGGTTTGATAATCAATCGCCCCGAGTTTATAGCGATCTTGAGACAGCCGGTATGCCGACCGGGCCATATCCACCGCATCGGCCAGCGCTTGCAGGCGGCGGGTCGAATTGCTGCGCACCGCCGCTGCATCCTCAACTTCTTTAAATGCAGTCAAAACCGTTTTTCGATAAATTTCGACCAATTCGGCGTTAAAAGCTTGTGCAGTCTCCAGACCGCCTTCCAGACGGCCGCCCTGGAACAAGGGTTGCGTCAGGCCCGCAGCCATCGCCAAGGCCACGCCCGCCGGTTGCGGCGAGGCGATAAGCGTATCCAGGCTCAATTGCAGCCTTGGGTAAAAGGCCGCTCGCGCCACGCCAATGTCGGCGTTGGCGGCGATCAATTCCATTTCAACCTGCCGAATGTCCGGCCTGCGTTCCAGCAAAGCGGCCGGTTGCAGCGCATCGGCCGGCGGCAGCAGAATGTCGAAAAAATGCCCGGCATTGAAAGACATCGTTTGAGGCGGATGCCCCATCAATATCGTCAACGCATTTTCCGCCAATGTATATTGCTGGGTCAGCAAATCCAGGTTGGCCCGCGCCGTTGCCAGCTCGGTCTTTTGCTGCATCACATCCAGCGCCGATACCGCACCGGCCTGATGGCGGGCTTCGACAACCGCCAGTACATTAGTGACGTTGTCCAAGAAATCGACCGCAATACGCTTGCGTTCGGCCAATGCCAGCAGGTTAAAATAAGCCTGTCCAACATTCGACATCACCACCAGTTGTAGCGCATCGCGGGCGAAAACCTCGCTGAGCAGCAGCGCCGAACCGGAATCGCGACGGGCGCGATTGGCGCCCCACAAATCGACTTCATAGGCGACGGTAAACTGTCCTGTTTCCTTGTGGCTGTCGCCTATTTTGTTGCGGGTATCGGTCACATCACCCTGTAGCCCAACCATCGGCCACAGATTGGCGCCTGCAATTTTGGCTTGGGCCTTGGCCTGCTCGACACGCTGTTTGGCCGCACCCAAATCGTTGTTGTAGATCAGGGCTTCCGCTATCAGCCGATTGAGTTCCGCACTGCCGAAAGCCCGCCACCACTGCGGATCGACAGTGGACTTTTGCCGCGACAGACTGGCGTCATGCCATTGAGCAGGAGTCTCTATATTCGGTCTGTGGAAATCAGGCACCAGATTGCAGGCCGTCAAAGACAACAGCAAGGAAATGATCGATACTTTATTTTTCATCAAGATTGTATTGAAATGAAAGAAACATTCACCACGAAGGCTCGAAGGACAAGAAATTATATTTTCTTCGTGTCCTTCGAGCCTTCGTGGTGAGAGCTTTTAAAAGTTTTACCAAAATTATATTAAAGTATTTCACTCCGCAGCCAACGCCACTACCGGATCAAGCCCGGCGGCCTTACGAGCCGGCAAATAACCGAACAATAAGCCGGTACCTAATGCGCAGGAAAAAGCCAATATGGCCGGCAGCGGCGAAAAAACCACCGCCATATCGAAATAGCGCAAGCCGCAGCCCGCCGCAAAACCAAGCAATACGCCGATCAGGCCGCCCAGCGTACAGACCACCGCCGCTTCGGTGTTGAACTGCAACAGGATGTCTCGGCGGCGGGCACCGGTGGCGATGCGAATACCTATTTCGCGGGTGCGTTCGGTGACGCTGACCAGCATGATGTTCATCACGCCAATGCCGCCGACCAGCAAGGAAATCGCAGCGACAATGCCCAGCATCAGGGTAAAGGTATTCTGGGTTTCGGTGGCGGTTGCCAGAATCGACGCCATGTTACGGATCCGGAAATCCTCAACTTGATGGCGGTCGATTAACAAATCGGAAATCACTTGCTGTGTTGCATCGATCTGTTCGACATCGCGCACTTTCACAGTGATACCGCCCAGATAATTCTGGCCGAACAAGCGGATCAATCCGGTTGTCAGCGGCACAAACACGACGTCATCGCGATCGCTGCCTTGGGCATCGGCACCTTTGGCCGTCATTACCCCGACCACTTCAAACGGAATGTTGCCGACCATCACATAGCGGCCAATGGGATCGGCATCATCGGGAAACAATATCTGTTTGATGGTTTGCCCCAGCACAATCACCGGGGCATAACGGCGCATATCGCGTTCATCGAAAAAATCGCCGTCGGCAACCGCCCACTCGCGAACCGCGGTCATACTGGGCGCAACACCTTGAACGCTGGTGGCGTAATCGATGTTGCCGTAACGCACGGTCAAGCGTGTATTGCGTTCCGGCGAGACCCATTCGACATTGCCCAATTCGGCGATGACATCGGCATCGGCCGGGATCAGGGTGGCAACGTCGGAGCTAGCGCGCAGACCGGGAGCACCGGGACGGATCGACAGGATATTGGTACCCATGGCGCGCATTTGATCGAGCACTTTTTCCTGGCTGCCTTGTCCTACCGCCAGCATCGTCACGACGGCGGCGACGCCGATCACAATGCCGAGCAAAGTCAATGCCGTGCGGAACAGATTCGCATGCAACGAACGCAACGCGGTTTTGGCCGCTTCCAGCAGTTCGGCAGCTACTCCGGCGGCTCCGATGCCTTGATGTTGGGGTGGCGGCAACAGGCGGCCGCTGCGGTTTTCTACGCCATCGCTGACGATTTTGCCGTCGCGAAGTGTGAGGATGCGCTGGGCATGGGCCGCGACTTTTTCGTCATGGGTAATCAGTAGAATGGTACGGCCTTGCTGATGCAAGTCACGGAGCAGCGCCATGACTTCTATGCCGCTTTGGCTGTCGAGCGCTCCGGTCGGCTCATCGGCCAAAATCACCGGCGCGTCGTTCATCAACGCACGGGCGATAGCGACGCGTTGCTGCTGCCCCCCGGATAACTGCATTGGTTTATGCCCGCCGCGATTGCCCAGCCCCAGTTGTTCGAGCAATTGAAGGGCCCTGCGATGCCGTTCGGCTTTCGGCAAGCCGGCGTATAGCGCCGGTATTTCGACATTTTCGGCGGCCGAGGCATTGTTGAGCAGATTATAGCGCTGAAATACGAAACCGAAGGTCTCACGGCGCATGGCCGCCAGCCGGTCGGCATCGAGTTCCGCCACATCCTGGTCCAAAATACGGTAACTGCCGATATTAGCCTTGTCGAGGCAGCCGATCAGGTTCATCAACGTCGACTTGCCGGAACCGGACTGGCCGATAATCGCCACGAACTCGCCGGGCCAGATGGTCAGGGAAATATCGTCCAAAGCCCTAACGACGCTATCGCCGCTAGGATAGAAGCGCTGGATATTTTTAAGCTCCAGTAACGGTTTGTCCGCAGGTATTGCGCTCATAAACGCGGTGCACCCGCAGCCGGATTGACTTTGTCTTTCTTTTTGTCTTCGCTGCGCGCCACGGTCTGCAATTGTGCGCCGACCTCAACGCCGTCGCGGATTTCAGCAAAACGCCGGGTTCTTAAACCGACATGGATGATCTTTTCCTGTATGCCCTGACCGGTGACTTCCTTAACCCGGTAAGCTGCACCGTAACTATTGTCCTCATGGCGTACTCTGGCTCCCAATGCGGCAACCGGTATCTGGGGTACCTGCTCGGCCTTGCCCAAAACGAAAAACATCTGCGCGCTCATGCCGGTCATCAACTGCCGGTCCTGATTGTCGACATCGACCAGTACATTGTAAAGCACCACGTTGTTGATCACTTCCGGGGTCGGCAATATCTGCCGCACCTTGCCCTGCCAGCGCCGCTCATTGGAGCCCATGGTCGAAAAATAGACCGCCAAATCAGGCCGCAAACGCGTTACGTCGGCTTCGGCGACTTGAGCGCGCACGGTCATGGTATCGAGTTTGGCCAACTGCAAAATCATCGGTGTCGATTGGTTGGCGTTCAAGGTCTGGCCTTCGCGGGCTTTTTGGTCGACAACGGTGCCGTTCATCGATGCGTAAATCTTGGTGTAGCCGAGATTGGTTTTATCGCCGGACAAAGTCGATTGCACTTGTTCGATTTGCGCCTGGATCGAAGCTGCGGTCGCCTCGGCCATTTTCAGGTTAAACTCACTATTCTGGTTGTCCTGCTGGCTGACGCCTTTGCTTTTCAGTAATTCGTGATTACGTTCGTACTGCTGTCTGGAGAATAGCACTTGCGCCTGCTGCCCGATCAACTGAGCTTGCAAGTTTTTGATATTGGCCTCATCGGCCTGTACCCGAGCCGCATAAATTCTTGGATCGATCTGCGCCAGCAATTGCCCGGTCGTGACATTATCGCCGATTTGTACATAAATCTTCTGTAACTGGCCGGTGACCTGGGCACCGACATCGACATATTCTTTCGGTTCCAGTTTGCCTTGGGCGGTGACATTTTCTTCAATGTCGCCCAAGGTTACGATGACGACATTTTTGTTGACGTCTTTCGATTGCTTGGGGTGCAGCAAGTTGTAACCGATAGACCCGGCAACAATCAGAAAAATTAAAGAAATCCACAGGAAACGACTACGGACAACGTGTCGGTATTTACGAAAACAGGTTCGCAGCATGGTGGTGATAAGGACTGGGGCCTAGTTTAAACAGGCGGCTATGGAACAGTCATCACCGAATTCAGGCGGCTTGCTATAAAGGGATGCAATTTGACAGCGCCTGATAATCCAGTAAAAGAAGCAGTTATACTGCCCATTGAAGCTAGTACAGTCAAGCCGATTTCCGCTTTTTTCAATTTAATGGATGTTTTTGCTTTCTGTTGCAAGATTTTGCCTTTGTTCCAATAAGACAGTGGTTATGTTTTGCCATTGTTGAAGTAGTTGCAAGTACAGAGTTTGGCTGTCAGGAGAAGCTGCTACATCAGGATGCTCAATCACCAGACGAAGATGGTTGACGATAAAATGGGCAAGTTTTGGGCATTGATCCTTATGAAATTGTGTCAATAAAAAGCAAAGAACCGAATGTAATTTAACAAATGATACATCATCAGTCTTTTTCTCTTTAATGAGGGTTGCGATGCTATCAAGGTTTTGTTCCACGGTTTTTTATGTATCAGTTAATTTCATGGGGCAGAATAAAATCAATAAGCTGATTTTGCATTTTTTGAGAATGTCGCGGGTTATTTATATGGCAAGTAAGCCATAGTTTTGAGTATTTGGTGTACTTTTCCTGCTTGCTTTTAACCACATTAAAATTTGCAAGTAAGCGGTAATATCGAGAAATAAGTAAAGCAATGCATGGATTTTGCAGAGCTTCATACTGAGATTTCAAATATTCAATAGCCATTAATAAGGCTTCTTGCTGATCTTTTTCAGACATAATAATTCTCCTTGGATCCGAGATTTTTCTTTTGTGTTAACTTCACTGTGGATAGGAGTAATTTCCAGACTGTTTTTTTTCGAATCAATATCCAGACACTTAAAATCCACTGCATGAATACGTTCGTTTTCAATAAGTGATGCCAAGGTATTTGCAGAGATTGCGATGTGTACCAAGTTATTTTTCATAATGAAAACAGGTCAGGTTACTTTTGTATAAATGATAATCATTATCATTTATAAAGTCAATGCTTGTTTACATTTTCTCCCGATACTTAACAACAGAATGTAAATGAGTCAATGCTTTTATTAGACATCTTTCCTAAATACAGCGATAGCGCAAGTTAACAAGAGCCGCTACTAAATTCCAATTCAGTGAGTAATTCTTGTGCTTGCCCCGATAAACCTCTTTGA
>NZ_DAIUEH010000043.1:0-49499 GCF_036845245.1 Methylobacter sp. | reverse complement strand
TTTACCGTAATGCTCTGTCTCGTCATACTTGTTTAAGAAAACCTACACTTGTAAGCCTTGACCAGCTCCCACACCTGCCGCGCTGTTATCCGACTCTGTTTCAGAAAGTTGCTCACCACATCGTGGCTGACATCGTCCAAATGCTCGGCCAGGTTGAAACAAGTGTAGTTGATCGGCGTGCAAATCAAGTATTCTACGTAACGGTATTTCGTAATCATACCTGTTAACATAACCTATACGACTAGGGTTGCGAAAGTCCTAATGTATTAAATTTCACAAGGTTGTTGTGTGAAAACATGAGTAGTTTTAAACTCATCGAAGCAAGTACAAAAGTTATATTAAAATTTAAAATTTAATTGCAGCAGCATAAGTTTTTTTATTAGATCCCAATATTAATCAACGCCTTATATTGGCTTGACAGGCGTTGATTTCCCTCCCCGTCGCTCATTGTCTCTCCATATTAGATTTATCCCTAAGAATGTCCATTTATAACAGGGCATTGATTCAATTTTATTAAGTATTTTATTCGGCTGGATATATCTAAAAAAATTATCTAAGCTCGATTAGTCTCTGTTTAATATAGTTTGCAATGGATTCCTTTAGGGTATTTTTGCTTAGTGCTTGCTGGTAGGCTTCGCGGGTAAGTTTTAGATTACCGAGCTTTTCTTGTGATAGGGCTAGACCCAGCCAATTTTCGGCTTTTTCCGGATTGATGGTTACCAGCCTTTGGTAGACTTTAGCTGCATTATCAAAAGATTGCAGTTGTTGATAGGTCGCCGCCAATAAAGATAAATAAGTTTCAGTGGAACTGTTTGTTACTTCAATACGCTGTAGAGTTTTAAGCGCACCGTTGGGATTTTTTTGTTGCAGGTATAGCTGAGCACGGGTGTTAATAAATTGTAAGTTATCAGGAAATAAGGCAAGACTTTGATCTAGAAACTCGGCAGTTTTGCTAGCTTGTCCCTGATTATGTAATGTTTTAGCTAATAATAAGCGAGCCTTCAGATGTCGCGGATCAAGCTTAAGGGCTTGTTCCAGTTTGTAAGTTGCCGAGTAGTCTTCAGAATTATTTTCTGCTTGGCGATATAGTAAATCCGCTTGCTCTTTAGCGGTTGTTAACTTGACCAGCGCCGGTGGTTTGGCGCTGGTGGGAGTTTTTTTTATAGGCGACTCGGAGATAATCTCAGGCGCCGTCTGAACTACTGGAGCCGTTTGGACCGTTTGAGTTGGCGGCGTGGGTTGAACCATTGGTGCTACTGTTTCGGGTTGAGCAACAGAGGCTGGCTGATTTGTTGTATTTTCGGACGGTTTAAGTTCGATTTTTGGCGTAGGGTCGGTAACGGCGTTTGGCGCAGCCAATACCTTTTCATAAGGTGCAATAGGAACCGGATCTTTTTTAATATTGTCGGTAACAATTACTGGAGGAGTTTTAGTCAGTGTTTTACTGTATTTATAAGCCGAATAAATGCCGCTCATCGCAATAATAGCCAATAGGCTCCACGCCAGGAAAGGTGTTTTCGCCGCCGCGGGTTGCGTTACCTGAATATTGTGTTGCAGAGTTGGTGCTGCATTATTGGGCGTGTTGCGACTTTCCAGGTCGCGCAGCATTTGATTGATCAGACTCATAATATAGATGTCATGGGTGTCCATAAGTAGCTTGCAATTGCTAGTATCAATAACAGCAAGTAGCGTTTACGGATGCCAAAAAGTTTAAATTTTGTGTTGGCATCTTCGGTATCTAACGCGGCTAGATAAACCTGTTTTACACCTATTGATGAATGGCCTTTGCCATAAGCAGAGAGCATCGCTTTATTAGCTAAAATATTAATCAGTCTTGGTATACCCCGGCTATAGTGGTGTATGGCTCGGATAGCTAATCTGGAAAAAATGCTGATATTGCCCATGCCAGCAATACGTAGTCGGTGTTGAATGTAATCAGCAACGTTCTGTGACGTGAGAGGTTTAAGTGCGTAACTAAAGGTGATGCGCTGTCTGAGTTGCCGTATGGCTTTATTATGCAGTTGTTCGTCAAGTTCGGGTTGACCAAATAATACAATTTGCAACAGCTTTTGTTTTTCGGTTTCCAGATTAGTGACAAGTCTCAACGCTTCTAATGTTTCAATCGACATGGATTGAGCTTCATCGATAATCAGTACCGGTTTTTTTCCGTTAACAGCATTATTAATAAGAAAATCGTTGATTAGACTCATTAGCCCGTTTAGCCCAATGTGACGGGAATATTCAATACCCATTTCATTCGCAATTGCCATGAGTAAACCCACTGGTGGTAAATGAGGATTGGGAATGTATGCGGTTTCGAAAGGTTCCGGTAATTCATTGAGTAATTTGCGACAAAGCATGGTTTTACCTGTACCGACGTCACCGGTAATTTTGATAAATCCTTCGCCGTTATGCAAAGCAATCAGCAATACGTTAAGTGCTTCTAAATGGGAGGGCAGTTCACAAAAGAACTGTGTGTCGGGCGTTAAGCCGAATGGCTGACTATTGAGACCAAAGTGTGTTTTATACATAAATAACTTTTAAAATATTTTTTATGGAGATAGTGCCATTATTGCAGGTTGGGTACGCTTGATTCATGTCCCTATTAACACCAGGCCGCATTTATAAAGGTATTTTAGGTGATGCAAGAGCGATATATCTGTCCATATTTTTGTATAATTTATTTCCAACGCGGCTGTGAATCAAGCCTTTCAATGCGTTGTTTACTGGAATTTATCTCCTTTTGCCAGTCCGTATCGCTGCCAATAAAGGAGGCTTTAAGCAATATAATCAGTTCTGATTTTTGGCTGGAGCCCGTGTTGACTCTAAACAGGTTGCCGATATATGGAATTGCTGCTAAACCGGTAACACCTTGCTTATTTTCATTATCATTCTCTTGCATCAGGCCACCTAACACAATAACCTGGCCGTTTCTAGCCTTGACTATGCTATCAGATTCTCTGACAGTGGTGAGTGCCAACGGTAAAGCGCCTATGGCATTGCCAAAAGTTTTACTTACTTCTTTAACCTGGGTAATGGAAGGGTGGATATGCAGAGTAATGTCCTCATTGTCATCTATCTGCGGTGTAACATCTAGGGCTATGCCGGAAAAGAAAACATCCAGCTTGGGATAAGGTGTGGTGATAATGTTTGTGTTGGTGCCGGTAGGAGAGTTACTGGTTTGAATATCATAGGCGAAATATTCATCCTGGCCGACTTTAATAATGGCTGTTTGATTATTTAAAGTCGAAATCCTTGGGCTGGATAAAACATTAGTTTTTCCTTGGGTCCCCATCAATTCGACAAATGCGCGGAAATCACCGGAATGAGCGCCTAAGGTAAAAACAGAAGTAAACAAGCTAGGATCCATAACGCCGCCTATACCAGTTAAAAGCGGGGCTTTGTTGATGCCTTCTTTAACGATACTTTCCCAGTTAACACCATCTTGATGTTTATCATCTAGGGTAACTTCCAGTATTTTGGCTTCAAGAATGACTTGCCGGCTGATTTGAGTTTGGGTGGCAGACAGGAAGCTTTCGATTTCCCTTAACTGCATGGGTTTTGCACGGACAATCACGATGCCCGATTGCTGGTTAATATCTACAGTTGCTTGTGGATCGACTTTAATAAGGCTATGTAAAGAGTCTTTCATTTCGCGCCAGAAGTCTGTGTTTGTTGTCGTGCGAACTGAACTACTTGATGAGCTGGAGTTCTGAGAATATCCCATTGAACTGTTTCCCATTGGGCTGTTCCCCAAAGGGCTGCCGCCTTGATTACTGCTGCCTTGTTGGCTCCCTGTGGAGCCTTGTGAGTTGTTTTGACTGGCTTGTTTGCCGGATGATACGCTGGTATTTGAATTGCCAACCCTGAGCAAATCCAGCCGGTCTATTTTAAAAGTCTTGGTTTGCAAAGTTGCAGGATAGATGATGTACCCCATATCATTTTTTTTGTAATCATAGCCATAGAGTTTTTGCGCTGCATCAAGAACTTGTGCAATAGTTACATTCTTTAAGTCCAGCGAGATTTTGCCGGTTACTTCGGGATGTACCATCATGTTTTCTTCGGTATCTACAACCAAGCCCATAAAAAATTCACGGGCATCCACTTCATAAACGGAAATATTTAGGCGTGTTTGCTGCGCCGTGTTTTGTGAGGTGGACAGGGTTTGATCGAAATCAGGGATCAGTGCATCGGTAACGGCTGACGGAGCTTTTGCATTATTACGCGCTTGCGGAGCGGCATCAGAAAATGCATTGGCAACATTGGATGACTTTGTTGGTTGAAGTGGAGCGCAGGATACCAGTAGTAATGTCAATGCCGTGGTAATGACTAGATGATTGTTATTCATTTTAGTGTGTACTTGGTATTTATTGTGTTTTGTAGAGACGTTGCACCAGTTGCAAGGTCTTAAGTTCGCCATTTTGAGTGATGGTGACCGAGTTTTTGTGAATACTGATGATTTTAACCGTGATTGAGCGCGCCGGTGCATAGGCTGGTTCCGGATGTTGAGCAGCATTTGGTCGTTGGTGGATACCGGTTTCTATGGGCTGGCTCTGTCCCTGAAGCTGAGGAATGTCCATGCTCCCCATTGCGGTTGCAAGCAGCGGAGCAATCATGTTTCCTAGCGGAGACATTATGTTTTCTTGCGCGGGATGATTTGTTTTCGTGTTTGCGTATTCCATTGCATTATTAAACAGCTCATTTTTTTTATCAGTAATTGGCAAGGTGCTAGCAGGAGCTGTTAGCGCAGGTTTTAAAACCGGAGTTTGTTCAATTACTATGGTCTGACCTTGTTTAGCAGAGACACCGTTAATGGTTACTCGTCTTGATTTTGATGAAATCCAGATGGCCGATAAAACCAAGTCATCGTCGCTATCGGCAGTATCAGGGGATGTTGCCGACGGCAATGGATAGGCCGGTTGGGTCGGATCGCGGAATTCAGCGCTGCATGGCATGGTAGCTAGTCCTGCAAGCAATAGTATTATTTTAAACACCAAGCCAGCTCTCCTTAAAGCTAAGTGTGTAAGCTCTCAGTGTCGTTTCCGCTGTCGGGTAATCTTTAACCTGATAGTCGATGCTTTCCCAGACAAAACGCCAAGGTAGAGACTCCAATGCTTTTAAGTAATTGAGAGTATTTAAATAACTGCCGGAAAAAGTGATTGTCAGTCCGTGTTTGTATATCGGGTTTGCTTGCGATTGTTTGGATTCAAGTAGAGTAGTTACCGGTAATGTATCAAGCTTTATCAGGGTTAATTCATTGTTCTTGGTAAGTATATCGCTTAATGCGACAGCCATTAATTGTGGAGGGACAAGGCTTTTGTCGTGCATTATAAGTTCTTGCAGGCGGTTATATTCGGCTTTTAATTCAACCAGCTTATTACGGTTAGCCAAGTTAGGGTCTGTATGGGAGCTGTTTTCAAGCTTGATTGTTGCCAGTTGTTGAGCGGTTAATTGCTGCTTAAGGTCGGTCAGTTGCAGCAGAAGCGCCTGATGTTTTTTTTGAGTCGGTTGGTAGAAGAAGCTATCCCAGCCGACCCATAAGCCAATCAGTATTGCCACGACCACGATGATTTTTTCACGTTGGGTCAGCGCTTCAAATTTTTCTTGAAGATTATCGAGCATGATCTTTTTTATCTGGCGCTTCCAGAATGGTATTGAGTTTAAAATCCATTTGATCCGGTATCTCTTCTGATTTCTGCATAATCAGTTTGGCGAAAGTGTGTCCATTAAAGATAGGTTCTTTTTGCAATTGTTGCAGAAAATAAGGGATTTTCTCCGGTTTAAAAGTGCTACCTTCAATGTTGATAATCTGCCGTTGTTCGTTAAGATACAGTGCGCTGAGCCAAACATCAGGAATCGACTGGTTGGAGAGCGCCTGGAAGTAGCTTGAAAAGCCGGGTGATTGATCGGTAATTTTACTCGATAGCAACTGCATGGTTTGTGTTAACTCGTCCAGCATGTTTTGCCATTGCGCGACTTCTTCTGCGAGTTGTGCGTCGATGTCCTGCTTGGGGATTTTCGATGAGATGAGATTTACGCGAGTTTGTTCGGCCTCTAGATTCTGGCGAAACTGTTGTATTTGAGTTTCGGTGCTTTTTAAACTCCATATTACGTATCCACTGAAACCGGCAAACAGCAGGGCTACAACCGATAGGCCGGCCCAGTATAAGTTAATGCCTGATTTCTTCCGTCCCTGATTAAGGATATCCTGATATAAGTTGACTTGTTGTATCATGCGGCTGCTATTGCATAACGTAATGTTGCGCCGATAACTGGAGCACAAAGCGATTGAGTCTGTGCATCCACTAGAATATCGCAATCGATAACAGTCGATAAATCTATCATCCGGGCGACAATGCCAAGATTACTGCTCAGGCTGTCAAGCAAGTTATGAGTGTTTTCTGCCAAGGGAATGACGGCTAATGTTGAAATAGGCGGAATCCCGTAATAACTTTCCACATAATCGAGTGAGCGTTGTATTTCCAGTGCAAGGTTGTTATGAGCATTTGCGGTCACACTTTCGCTGGAAAATGGATCGTCTAATCCCAGTTTTTTATAACCGATTTCAAATTTACGCGAAACATAAATAGTCGCGTCTTTTTGTATCAGTAAGGTGCCGGAAAACTCCAACAGGTACAAAAGGGCAATGCCGCGTTCGTTTTCCGGTAATTGCGCTGCCAGATTACGTAAGGTTGTTTCATGAATATCAACCACTTTGAGCTGTAATCCTGCCTTGGTGCATTTTTCGACTTGTTCTCTGATGATGTCAATAGGGCTGGCGATGACTTCCAGCATTTTGCTGCTATTTGCGCGAACAGCTATGGGTACTTGATAGTAATCAATGACAGCTTTGTCAACGGGGAAGTCAATGAGATCATGAATTTTCCAGCGAATGGCCTCAATAATTTCGTTTTCAGCGACAGCGGGAGCTTCAATGTTGATGCGGCGGTAATTGTCAGTAGTCAGTACCAAATGGCAGTCATATTCGGCAAGATTATGTTGCGCAGCAAGTTCTCCGAGTAGGTCTTGTTGATCTTCAGGTTTCCTGGCGTCAATGAATTCACAATGTATAAGTGTTAGCGTACTGCTTTCCGAAAACTTCGAAACAGCAACAGAGATGCCGTTCTGTAAAAAACTGATACCGACAATACCCTTGCAAACGTTTTCTTTTCTAAAGAACCTTTTTAACAGTTGCACGATAGGTAATCCGAATCGATTTTATAAGAAAAGTGCTATAAACTTCACAGTTTACATAAAATTAACTGATATTTCTCATTTTATTTTTAAGTTCCGCTTTTCCAAGGTAGCTATTAAAATAAATGAACATCACACGTCTTCGCTTAAGGACAGCACTATTTCTTGGACTGATTTAGGGTCTATTTTGAAACCGCGCATTTCTAAAACACCTTTGGTATTAAGCGAAATGATCAGGTAAAGAGCTTCGGGATAAGATGCCAGCTTTAAATCGATGGCTGATGGTATGGCTGGCGCGGTCGGGTGGGAATGGTAAATGGCAAATAGTTCTTCCCCTTGATCACGCATTTCGGCCATGGCTGAAATTTGCTGTCCGGCATCAAGCTGGAAACGCTGCTGAGGCTGTTCAGCAATGTTCTTTATGGGATAGCAAGTGCTCGGCAGTCCGTTTTTGCCGCCAATAAGTCCGCATATTTCAAGGTCTGGCGAAATTTGCGCAAAATGCAGCAATTTATTGGTTATTTTGCGGGGAATTTGGATGTGTTCTTGGGTCATAATATTCGGTCTCAGGTTGTCAAATCTGTTTGAAACAGATTTGAAGGATATCAGGGCTGGGCAGCCTGATATGAGTTCCATTGTCCATAAGTTACACGGGGTTGCCCGGATAAGTCTGTATAGGTTTGTACCTTATCATAATGTAAATCTTTAAAAAGAGTTTGAACTTGCTGCAACTGGTTGTAGCCATGTTCAATCAGCAAATGCCCGCCAGGTTCCAGATAATTACGAGCAGCATCGGCAATAATTCTAATGTCGCGAAGTCCATTTTCTTCGGCGCGCAAGGCTGTTTGCGGTTCAAACCGGACATCGCCTTGCTGTAGATGGTTATCGTCTGCTGCAATATATGGCGGGTTGCTGATGATCAGGTTAAATTTTGTATCTGTAATGTCGGTAAACCAGTCGCTTTGATAAAACTGAATATTGTTGATATGGTGTTTGGCGGCATTGAGTTGAGCGATGTGTAATGCAGCCAAGCTAAAATCAATGGCGCTGACCTGTGCATGCGGACATTCAGCCGCCAGTGTAATGGCAATAATGCCTGAACCCGTACCTAGGTCAATGATCTTGAAAGGTTCGTCGGCCGGTATCAGTTTTAAACTGAGTTCAATAAGCAGTTCGGTGTCCGGTCTGGGAATCAATACGTCCGGTGTGACTTGGAAATCCCGCGACCAGAATTCCCGGTTGCCGGTGATATAGGCAATAGGTATGCCTTTTTGACGTTGTTCAAGCAACGTCCTGAAAATGTTTAAGTGCTCGGATTGCAGTTGCTGGTCCGGCCACGCGCGAAGGTAGGAGCGTGGCTTGTTAAGCGCCATGCACAATAAAACTTCCGCATCTAATAAGGCTGAATCGGAAACTGCTGCTAATATGCCGACAGCGTCATGCAGCACCGATTTAATACTTTGCATTGATATTAGTCTTCGCCTAGCTGGGTGAGCAGTTCGGCTTGATGTTCGCTGATCAGCGGCTGAATGACTTGCTCCAGTCCGCCCTGCATGATGTCGTCCAGTTTATACAGGGTCAGGTTGATGCGGTGATCGGTTAATCGTCCTTGAGGGTAGTTGTAGGTACGGATGCGTTCGGAACGGTCACCGCTGCCGACTTGCAGTTTTCGGGTGGCCGATTGTTCCGCGTGGTGTTTTTCCTGCTCGGCGGATAATAGGCGGGATGCCAATAAAGACATGGCTCGGGCGCGGTTTTTGTGTTGCGAGCGCTCGTCCTGGCATTCCACGACGACACCCGTTGGGACGTGGGTAATGCGTATTGCAGATTCTGTTTTATTGATGTGCTGCCCGCCCGCTCCAGAGGCACGGAAGGTGTCGACTTTAAGGTCGGCGGGATTTATGTCGATAGCATCGACTTCGTCGACTTCCGGCATGATTGCGACGGTGCAAGCCGAGGTGTGGATACGGCCTTGCGACTCGGTTTCAGGTACGCGCTGCACCCGGTGTGCACCGGATTCAAATTTTAATTGGGAATAAACATCTTTGCCGGCAACGCGCAGTATGACTTCTTTGTATCCGCCGTGGTCGCCGTGGCTTTCGTTGATAATTTCTGTTTGCCAGCCTTTGCGCTCGGCATAACGCTGGTACATGCGGGCAAGATCGCCGGAGAAAATCGCCGCTTCATCGCCGCCTGTTCCGGCTCGTATTTCTATGAAAATGTTACGATTATCGTTGGGGTCTTTGGGAAGTAATAACACTTGCAATTCATGTTCGATTGCGTCCAGCTGGTTTTCTGCGTCGCTCACCTCTTCTTTAGCCATTTCCCTTAACTCGGGGTCGTTGTCATTGGCCATTTCTTTGGCTGACGCCAAGCTTTCCATGGTTTGTTGATAGCGTTTATAGCAATCAACCAGTGGGTTAATTTGGGCGTATTCCTGGCTCAGGGAGCGGAATTTGTTTTGATTGCCCTGTACTTCAGGTTCCGAAAGTAGGGCGGCAATTTCATCATAGCGTTCGCACAGATTTTCGAGTTTATGTTGTATGGATTGTTTCATTGAGAATTGGTTAATTTAAAGATTTCACGGGCTGCGGCAATCAAATCGTGGCGTTCGTTTTCGGCGGCGGTTCTGATTTGGGCGCTGGGCGTATGAATAAGTTTGTTGGTCAGGCTGTGGGCCAGCCGGTTAAGGACAAGTTCTGCGGGAGCCCCGCTTTTTAATGAGGCCATGGCTTTTTGCAAGGCTTCGTCACGGGCTTGTTCGGCCTGGTGGCGATAATCCTGAATAGTGGATTGAGCGCCTTGGGCACGTAACCAGGTTAAAAAATAATCAACTTGAGTGTCGATTATTTCTTCGGCTTGTTCTGCCGCCAAACGACGGGAGTTCATATTTTGATCTATGATGTTTTGTAGATCGTCAATGGTATAAAGATACACATCCCTGAGTTGCTCAACCTCCGCTTCAATATCCCGAGGCACCGCAAGGTCTACCATGAACATCGGTTTGTGCTTGCGCTTTTTGAGGGCGCTTTCAACGCGGCCCTTGCCGAGTATAGGAAGTTGACTGGCGGTTGACGAGATAACGATGTCGGCTTCGGCCAGATGTGCAGGCAATTCGGATAAGGCGATCGCATAGCCGTTAAACTGCGAGGCCAATACATGGGCTTTATCATAAGTGCGGTTGGCGATAATGATGCGGCCAATGCCTTGTTGGGACAAATGTCGAGCGGTCAACTCAATGGTCTCACCGGCCCCTATTAGAAGGGCGGTTTGTTCGCTGAGTTTGTCGAATATTTGTTGCGCCAATTGCACAGCGGCAAAGGCAACCGATACCGGGCTGGAGCCAATGGCGGTGTCTGTGCGTACTTTTTTGGCGGCAGTAAAAGTATGCTGAAAAAGTTTACCCAGGCGCTTGCCTAAAGTCCCTGCTTCATAGGCGGCCTGATAAGCCGTTTTCATTTGCCCCAGAATTTGCGGTTCACCCAGAATCATGGAATCCAGGCCGCAAGCGACCCGAAACATATGGCGGATCAGGTCGCTATCGGTATGGCAATATAGATAAGGCGTAAAATCGGCGGCACTGATTTGTTTGCTTTGAGCGACCCAGTCAATCAGGATTTGTTTATTTGCTGTGGTTGATGTGCAGTAAAACTCGGTGCGGTTACAGGTTGACAGTATGGCGGCTTCATTAATTTCTTTGATGCGCCACAGCTCCTGCAACGAAGATTTTAGAATTTCGGCAGGGAATGACAGTCGCTCACGGATTGAAACCGGTGCGGTATTGTAATTAATCCCAACTGCAAGAAGTGTCATGTGATTAGGTTCATGGTAAAGGGCTCAAGGTTCAATATATACGGTCGGTTTTTAAATCACGAACTTTTTACCTTGCGCCTTAAGGTATGTATTATGTCAGTGTATTCTAAGAAATATAATGGCTTTATCCAAATGGAATAAATCAGCTATCCGACTCGACTGATTTTTCTGATAATCTATAGTGAAAATATTTGTAGGCAATAAATAGGACGATTGTGTGTTAATTTTTAGATTGTTTTCAGTGATAATCCTCGTTTTTCTTAATGGCTGCGCCAGTTCGCCTGAAAAATCGAGTGCTCAGGAAGAAGTGGTTGAGCCTGTCAAAATAGCCGAGCCCAAGAAAAAAACGCAACAAAATGAAGTAAAGACAGCGATAAATCCTGATGTGATGTATATGCTAATGGCGGCAGAGCTTGCGGGGCAAAGAGGTCAATATGCCGTTGCGCTGGAAGGATATATGGAAGCTGCCAAGCGTGTTAATGATCCAAGATTTGCAGAAAGGGCAGCAAAAATTGCTATGTATATGAAAGATAGCAATAAAACGGACGAGGCTATTTCTTTGTGGTTAAAGGAAGACCCTAAAAATCCTACGGCAAGAAAAGTTGCTGCATTATCAGCCTTGAGGGCCGGCAATAAACAAGCTGCTGTTGAGCACTTAAATGCAGTACTGAAAGGCGATCCAGCTGGATTTGAAAAGACTGCGCTTGAATTGGCGAATGTTCTGCAAAGGGACGGCAAGTCAGATTTTTTTTATCAGGTACTGGAGGCTTTAGCGGAGAAAAATCCTGATCAAGCGGTGGTTTATTTTGTGCAGTCATTATTAGCTATGGAAATGAAAAACGGTGCGCTGGCTGAAAAGAAAGTGCAGCAAGCTTTGGATATTCAGCCGGGATGGGATAAAGCTTTAGTATTTCAGGCGCAGATAGCAGTGTTTTCCGGGGATTTAAGTAAAGCAAAAATTTTGCTAAGAAATGCATCAATTAAATATCCTGAAAATGACAAATTTAAAAAACTGCTAGCCCAAGTCTTGATAAAGGCGGCGGAATATGATGCAGCAGGTGAGGTTTATCAAGCCATAGTCTTGTCCAATCCGAAAGATGCTGAGAGTCAGCTTGCACTGGCATTAGTGGATTTGCAATTGAATCATGACAGTAAGGCCGAAGATATCTTTAAGCAGTTACTGGATCAACCTGAATGGCGGAACCAGGCTAGTTTTTATTTAGGAAAAATAGAAGAAAAACGTGGGCATACACAAAAAGCGTTGGCATGGTTTGATAAAGTGGCTGAAGGGCCGTTGGTTTTTGAGTCGGCGATTTCGGCAGTTTCATTACTGGTAAAGGAAAAGAAGTTTGACGAAGCCGATTCGCGATTGAATCTATTGTCGGACCAGTTTCCAAAACAAAAGCTACGCATTATTTTGATGAAGGCCGGGTTGTATAGTCAGCAAGAGCAATATGAAACAGCTTTCAAACTGTTGACTGATGCGTTAGTCGGTGAGCCTGATCAAAGAGACTTGCTTTACACGCGTGCGTTGATGGCTGAGCGGATTAAGAGGCCGGATGTGCTGGAAGCAGATTTGAAAAAAATATTAGCTAAGTATCCCGATGATGCAGAGGCATTGAACGCATTGGGCTATAGCCTGCTGGGCCATGCTGAGCGTTATGCCGAGGCAGAAAGATATTTGCAGAATGCGCTTAGGTTACAGCCGAATGAGGCGGTGGTTATGGACAGTTTTGGCTGGCTCCAGTTTAAACTTGGCAAGCCTGAGCTGGCCTTGGATTATCTTGAACGGGCCTATGCAAAGCAAGAGGAGGCAGAAATAGCGGCTCATCTTGCCGAGGTACTGTGGACCTTAGGCAGAAAAGAGGAGGCTAAAAAGGTATTTAATAAAGCTATTAAAAAAGCTCCGGAAGATGAATATTTATTGAGTTTTCAAAAGAGACTGTTGGAAGGCGAAGAATAGGGTGTTACGTTTTAAAGTGGGGTTATTGGCCAGCGGGTGTCTGGTCCTTTTATTGTCGGCTTGTTCGGTTGTTCCTGTTGAGCCGAGCGTTCATTATTCAAGGGTGGCGATGCTTCCTCTTTATGATCTGGAGCGCTGGTCATTTGAAGGTCGATTGGCGTTAACGGGACAAAATGATTCCTGGTCGGCCAATATAAGTTGGGAGCATAGTCCTGAGGCGGAGAAAATAAAGTTATTCGGCCCCTTGGGTCAGGGGGCGGTGTTGATCTCGTTAAAAGGAAATGTTGTTACCATTGATCGAGGTGGGGATGATGTGCAGTCATCGACGCAGCCGGAAGAGTTCATTAATCAACAACTGGGTATGTTTGTTCCTGTGCGGTCATTACGGTATTGGGTAGTGGGTTTGCCGGAGCCGTCGCTTTCCTATAAAGATACCGATAGCGGATTTAATCAAGCGGGATGGTTGAGTGAATACAAACAAATGCAGTCCGTTGATGATGGCACTATGCCGCTCAAAATGATGGTCATGAATAATCAGGTCAAGTTAAAGTTAGTCATCGATCACTGGGTTTTAAATGACGCAAAATCAAATTAATCAATCCGCATGGGCGGAAAAATGGCCCGCGCCGGCAAAATTGAATTTAATGTTACGGATAACCGGACAAAGAAGCGATGGTTATCATTTGCTGCAAACAGTTTTTCAATTCATAGAACTATGTGATTGGATAACATTTCACCCGGTTGATGATGGGCGGGTTAGTTTGCAAGAACCTATCCCTGGAGTTCCTGAATCGGATGATTTGACGGTTAGGGCTGCAAAGTTGTTAAAAGCAGAAACGGGCTGTGAGCAAGGTGTGCGCATTGAGGTCAAAAAAAATCTGCCTATGGGCGGAGGGCTTGGCGGCGGCAGTTCTGATGCGGCAACGACGTTGGTCGTGCTAAATGTGTTATGGGGGCTGCAATTGTCAATGGAAAGGTTGATGGAATTGGGCTTGACCTTGGGTGCAGATGTGCCCGTGTTCGTATATGGCTATTCGGCATGGGCAGAAGGTGTTGGGGAAAAACTCAAGAGAATAGATATTCCCGAACAGTGGTTTGTGGTGATAAAGCCAAACTGTCATGTAGATACTAGAGAAGTATTTTTATCTAAAGATTTGACAAGGAATAGTAAATCGATCAGAATAGCCGACTTTATAGCGGGCCAACACCAAAACGATTGTCTTGGGGTAGTTCGTGAGCGTTACCAGTTTGTTAAAGACGCTTTGGTTGAATTGTCTGAATTTTCTGAGGCAAGGCTAACCGGGACGGGGGCTTGTGTTTTTGCGCAGTTTGATTCAGAAGCAGCTGCCGCCAGTGCTTATCGGTCACTTCAAAAGAAGTGGCAGGTATATCTGGTGAAAGGAGTGAATGAATCGCCTTTGTTTTCAAAGCTAAATAATGGTAGCTATATATCTTGATTATTGGGTCGTCGCCAAGCGGTAAGGCACGGGGTTTTGATCTCCGCATACCAAGGTTCGAATCCTTGCGACCCAGCCAATTACCTCCGCTAAGTTAAATTCTATTTGGGAGTGCTTGATGAGTGACACCTCTATTATGGTGTTTTCTGGAAATGCTAACTTGGCTTTGTCAGAGGGTATAGTAAAGAAACTCAATATGCGCCTTGGAATGGCGACTGTCGGTAGATTCAGTGATGGGGAAATTGCTGTAGAAATTGAAGAAAATGTTCGTGGAAAGGATATTTTTGTTATTCAACCGACTTGTTCTCCAACCAATGAAAATTTAATGGAGTTGCTGGTGATGATGGATGCTCTTCATCGGGCTTCGGCATCACGAATAACTGCGGTAATGCCGTATTACGGTTATGCGCGGCAGGACAGAAGATCGCGGTCGGCTCGAGTGCCGATTAGCGCAAAGCTGGTTGCAAAGATGATTGAGCAAGCAGGTGCGGATCGGGTGTTGACGGTTGATTTGCATGCGGATCAGATTCAGGGTTTTTTTGATATACCTGTTGATAATGTTTACTCGTCGCCTATCCTTCTTGGGGATGTGTGGCGGCAAAAATATAAAGACTTGATTGTTGTTTCGCCAGATGTTGGTGGCGTTGTCAGGGCTAGAGCGCTTGCAAAGCGCTTGGATGATGCTGATCTGGCGATTATAGATAAGCGTAGGCCCAAGGCTAATGTTGCAGAGATTATGCATATAATTGGCGATGTTGATGGGCGTAGTTGCGTATTGATCGATGATTTGGTTGATACGGCCGGAACATTATGTCATGCAGCTGAAGCATTAAAGAAGCATGGTGCGATCAAAGTGGTTGCATATTGCACTCATGCGGTATTATCCGGTTCTGCTTTAAAAAATATAAACAACTCGGAGCTTGATGAATTGGTTGTTACTGATACCATTCCTCTGAGTCACCAGGCTGTAGAATCGGGTAGGATAAGACAGTTAAGTGTAGCAGAAATGCTGGCTGAAACCATAAGGCGTATAGCTGCTGGCGAATCAGTTAGTTCGCTGTATGTAGATTGACGATTGTGGATTGTAAAATTTAATTTGTTGTGCTTGATGGCACGGGGTTGAGAGGAAAATGTCTAACGTATTTGAGTTTGTTGCCGAAAGTCGTGGGCAATCAGGTAAGAGCGCGGCCAGAAGAGTGCGTCGCACGGGTAATGTGCCTGCGGTAATATATGGTGGGCATGGCGAGCCTCAAATGCTTTTGCTGAGTCACAATGAGGTGATTAAACATCTGGCGCATGAAGCGGTTTATTCGCATATTTTAGATATTAATGTTGATGGAAAAACTGAAAAGGCTGTTCTGAAGGGTGTTCAGCGTCATCCTGCCAAGTTTCAAATCTTACATATGGATTTTCTTCGGGTGACGATGTCGGAGGCATTAAAAGTGCATGTGCCATTGCATTTTATCAATGAGCAAATATCTGTTGGTGGAAAGAAAGGTGGTATTGTGGCTCATGCCATGATTGATGTTGAAGTTTCCTGTCTGCCGGGGATTCTGCCTGATTATATTGAGGTGGATCTGGGTCGTCTGGATATTGGTGAGTCGGTTCATCTCTCTGATATAGTTTTGCCTGCTGGTGTTGAAATTGTAGCTTTGGCTCAAGGTCCTGAGCATGATCATCCGGTTGCGTCAATGATGGCTTCAAAAGCAAGCAAAGATGATGTTGCTTGATAGTTTGTAAAATAGCAGATGATTAAGCTTATAGTTGGCTTGGGTAATCCGGGTCGGCAGTACGAAAAAACCCGGCATAATGCCGGGTTTTTGTTTTTAGATAGATTGGTATCTAGTTCGAATTGTGATTGGGTGAGGGAGGCCAGATTTGATGGGTTTCTGGTGGAGATTGGGGTCGCGGGTAGCAAGGTATTGTTATTAAAGCCGGATACGTTCATGAATCGAAGTGGTCAGGCTGTAGGTAAGGTTGCTCGATATTATAAAGTGGTGCCGGATGAGATTCTTGTTATTCATGATGAGCTTGATTTTGATGTTGGTGTGGTAAGGCTAAAAAAAGACGGGGGGCATGCTGGTCATAATGGTTTGCGAGATATCATTGCGCATTTGGGTTCAAAAGAGTTTTATCGCTTAAGGATCGGAATTGGGCGGCCTCCGGCTGGGAAAGTTGTTGCGGATTTTGTGTTGTCAAATCCTCCTAAAAATGAATGGAGTTTGATGTTGTCGGGTTTTGATCTTGCTTTTAGTTATCTGGATCAGATAATTGCGGGTGATATGCCTGTAGTGATGAATAAATTGAATTCGAAGTAAATGATTAATTGACAGTATGTGTTTGATGATAGATAATATCTGGGTTATCTGATAACGGAGGGGTTCCCGAGCGGCCAAAGGGATCAGACTGTAAATCTGCCGGCTCTGCCTTCGGAGGTTCGAATCCTCCCCCCTCCACCATCTAATTAAAAAATATCCGCGGGTGTAGTTCAATGGTAGAACTCCAGCCTTCCAAGCTGATCACGTGGGTTCGATTCCCATCACCCGCTCCATATTCAAAAAATAAGCTCATATAGCTCAGTAGGTAGAGCACTTCCTTGGTAAGGAAGAGGTCACCGGTTCAAATCCGGTTATGAGCTCCATATATTGTGTTGATTATTAGAGGTGTATTTTAATGGCCAAAGAAAAATTTTCACGTAGCAAGCCCCACGTAAACGTCGGCACAATCGGTCACGTCGATCATGGTAAAACTACTTTAACGGCAGCTTTAACAAAAGTAATGGCTGAGCTTCAAGGTGGAGAGGTTAAGGCCTTTGATCAAATTGATAATGCACCGGAAGAGCGTGCGCGTGGTATCACTATTTCAACGTCGCACGTCGAATATGAGTCAGCAACGCGTCATTATGCGCACGTTGATTGCCCGGGCCATGCTGATTATGTAAAAAATATGATTACCGGCGCGGCGCAAATGGACGGCGCTATTTTGGTCTGTTCGGCGGCTGACGGCCCAATGCCGCAAACAAGAGAGCACATCCTATTGTCAAGACAGGTAGGCGTGCCTTACGTCGTCGTGTTCTTGAATAAAGCGGATATGGTTGATGATGCAGAGTTGATTGAGTTGGTCGAAATGGAAATTCGAGAGTTGTTGGATATGTATGAATTTCCAGGGGACGATACGCCTATCATCGTTGGTTCTGCATTGAAAGCACTGGAAGGTGATACCAGTGAGATTGGTGTTCCTTCCGTAGTTCGATTGGTTGAAGCATTAGATACCTATATTCCATTGCCGGAAAGAGCGATAGATGGTGCATTCTTGATGCCGATAGAAGACGTATTTTCGATTTCCGGTCGTGGTACGGTGGTGACCGGTCGTATTGAACGTGGCATCGTTAAAGTGGGTCAGGAAATTGAGATTGTCGGCATCAGACCTACCGTATCCACCACTTGTACTGGTGTAGAAATGTTTCGCAAGTTGCTGGATCAAGGTCAGGCGGGTGACAACGTAGGTATCTTGTTGAGGGGAACAAAAAGAGATGACGTTGAGCGTGGGCAGGTTTTAGCGCACAAAGGTACAATTAAGCCGCATTCTCATTTTAATTCAGAGATTTATATCTTGTCTAAAGATGAGGGTGGTCGTCATACCCCTTTCTTTAATGGCTATCGTCCGCAGTTCTACTTCAGAACCACTGACGTAACAGGTGCTGTTGAGTTGCCTGAAGGCGTTGAAATGGTTATGCCTGGTGATAATATTTCAGTTAAAGTGAAACTGATTTCACCGATTGCCATGGATGATGGCTTGCGTTTTGCAATCCGTGAGGGTGGGCGCACGGTCGGTGCGGGCGTCGTTGCATCAATACTTGAATAATAATATTATTTAGTGTATTATAACAGTTTATGTAAGGCTTGTCTGAATAGGTCAGTAGTTCAATTGGTAGAATAGCGGTCTCCAAAACCGCGGGTTGGGGGTTCGAGACCCTCCTGGCCTGCCATTCAGATTAAAGCATATCAAATCTATTTTCATAGTAAATAACATATGAATACTCAGGTAGAAGCATCGGCATCGGTTTTTGATGTTGTTAAGCAAGTATTTTCCGTTGTCTTTGTGGTTGCTGGTGTGGCTGCATTCTATTATTTCTCAGAATTTCCGCTTTTATACCGAGTTCTTGGTTTGGTTGTTGTAGCGCTGGTTGTGGTTGGTACAATGCTTACTACAGGAGTGGGGCGAAATGTTTGGGGATTCGTTTTGGAATCCAAGCAAGAAGTCAGAAAGGTTGTTTGGCCAACTCGAGATGAGACTTTTCGTACTACCTTGTTAGTATTTGGGATGGTTTTTATTGTTGGCTTGATTTTGTGGCTACTGGATATGTTTTTGTTTTGGGGTGTGCGTCTTTTGACTGGTCAAGGAGGGTAGATATATGGCGCTACGCTGGTATGTTGTACATGCCTACTCAAATTTTGAGAATAAAGTTAAGCAGGCATTAGAAGAAAGAATTAAGAGGGAAGGATTAGAGCAGTATTTCGGAAAGATCTTGGTGCCTACCGAAGAAGTTGTAGAAATGCGTATGGGGCAGCAGAGAAAAAGCGAAAGAAAATTCTTTCCCGGATATGTGTTAGTGCAAATGGATTTGACTGATGAAACTTGGCATTTGGTGAAAGATGTGCCGAGGGTGCTGGGTTTTATAGGTGGAACTTCTGATCGTCCTGCGCCGATATCTGAAAAAGAGGCGATGGCTATTCTCAATAGGGTAGAGGATGGGGTAAATAAGCCACGGCCTAAGACGATGTTTGAGGCTGGTGAGGTAATTAGAGTTATTGATGGGCCGTTTAAGGATTTTAATGGTGTCGTTGAAGAAGTTAATTACGAGAAAAGCAAAATAAAAATATCAGTGCTCATTTTTGGGCGCTCAACATCTGTTGAACTTGGCTTTGGGCAAGTAGAAAAAAGTTAATTAAGTTTTAAGTGCTTAGTGTTTTTAAAATCACTGTCTGAGCAAGGCAGTGATTTTTTGTGTCTAGGGGAGCTGAAAAGCGTTTGTACCCATATTTGGAGTAAATAATGGCTAAAAAAATAACCGCGTATATTAAGTTGCAGGTTAAAGCGGGCGAAGCAAATCCAAGTCCACCAGTAGGTCCTGCATTGGGTCAACGAGGTGTTAACATCATGGAGTTTTGTAAGGCGTTTAATGCTAAAACACAAGATACAGAAAAAGGTTTGCCTTTGCCTGTAGTCATTACTGTTTACAGTGACCGTAGTTTTACGTTTATTACAAAAACCCCGCCAGCTTCAATTCTTTTGAAGAAAGCAACAGGCATTAAAAGCGGGAGCAGTAATCCTAATACCAAGAAAGTTGGTACGGTGACTCGCGCGCAATTGGAAGAAATTGCTAAGACAAAAATGGAAGATTTGAATGCGGCAAATCTGGAAGCCGCAGTAAAAACGATTGCGGGCAGTGCGTATAGCATGGGTCTGAATGTGGAGGGATTATAATGGCTAAATTATCAAAAAAAGCGAAAGTTATCAAAGGGAAAGTTGATAAAACTAAGCAATATTCAATCACTGAAGCGGTTCAGTTGCTGAAAGAGTTAGGAACTGCAAAGTTTAGCGAAGCTATTGATGTTAGCGTTAATTTAGGTGTGGATCCTCGCAAGTCCGATCAAAATGTTCGCGGTGCAACGGTGTTGCCGAATGGTACGGGCAAAACAGTTAGGGTTGCAGTTTTTACCCAGGGTCCTAACGCTGATGCGGCAAGAGAAGCGGGAGCCGACATAGTGGGTATGGATGACTTGGGTGAGTTGGTAAAAAAAGGCGAAATGAATTTTGATGTGGTCATAGCGTCTCCTGATGCAATGAGAGTGGTTGGTCAACTAGGTCAAATTTTAGGGCCTAGAGGCCTGATGCCTAATCCTAAGGTTGGAACTGTCACTACCGACGTTGCCACTGCTGTAAAAAATGCAAAATCTGGACAGGTACGTTATCGGACCGATAAGTCAGGGATTATCCACTGTACGTTGGGTAAAGTTACATTTGAGGCGGATGCTATTCAAGGTAACTTAGAAGCATTGCTTGCAGATTTAAGAAGGCTAAAGCCTACTGCTGCTAAAGGAATATACATTAAGAAGATAACCTTATCTTCGACCATGGGTCCTGGCTTGTGGTTGGATCAAAGCAGTATTTCAATTTAACGTTGTAAAAGACTTTGGGTTGCCGACCCGTTCGGTAACCGTCAAAGACCGCAGGTGTTGTAAAACTTAATATTTCCTGCGTAGACGGAAGCTGGAACCTAAAAGCTGGGGAAAGGGACCGTAAGGGGTATTCAATAGAATGCTTTTTATTAATTCTGGGGATAAATTCCGGAGGTAAGCTGTGGCACTAAATTTAGATAGCAAAAAAGCTGTCGTAGAAGAAGTCGCTGTATTCGCCGCTAAAGCTCATTCTGCAATTGCAGCAGAATATCGTGGATTGACAGTTACGGAATTAACCGAGCTGCGCAAAACTGCGAGAGAGACAGGCGTTTATCTGCGTGTAATAAAAAATACACTGGCAAAACGAGCTGTAGCCGGAACTGAATTTGAATGCATGCAAAGCGCGCTAGTAGGGCCGTTGTTAATTGCGTTTTCTATGGAAGATCCAGGTTCTGCGGCGCGTTTAATCAGTAATTTTGCTAAGACTCACGACAAGTTAATTACCAAGATAGTTGCTATCGGTGGACAGTCGTTTGGTGGATCTGAGCTTGCGCGGCTAGCCAGTCTGCCTACTCGCGATCAAGGTATTGGTATGCTGATGTCAGTAATGAAAGCGCCTACAGAGAAATTTGTGCGTACTTTGGCTGCAATTAGAGATCAGAAAGAAGCGGCATAGTAGAAATCGTTACAGTTTAACGTTTCTATCACCACAACCAGTTTAAAACTTATTATTTTAGAGGAATACACAATGGCAATTTCGCAAGAAGATATCTTGGAAGCGGTCTCAAAAATGAGCGTTATGGAAATCGTTGACTTGATTTCTGCGATGGAAGAAAAGTTTGGCGTATCTGCGGCTGTAGCTGTAGCGGCGGCGCCTGCAGCAGCGGCTGCTGCAGTTGAAGAGCAAACTGAATTTGACGTTGTTCTGACATCTTTCGGTGAGAACAAAGTTTCGGTTATTAAAACAGTACGTGGTATCACAGGATTGGGCTTGAAAGAGGCCAAAGACGCGGTTGAAGGCGTTCCAACAACATTGAAAGAAGGTGTTTCTAAAGCTGAGGCAGAAGATGCACAAAAACTGCTTGTTGAAGCGGGCGCTACTGTCGAAATCAAATAAATTTTGACTCAATTGCAAAGACGCTGGAGTCAGTGTCTTTGCTAAGTATGGCTGGTGGCAATCTTGTCATCGGCCTTTTACTGTTTGCTCTAATTGCACGGTAGAAAATTATCTATGACGAAAAGGTTTGGAAGCGATATGTCCTACTCTTTTACAGAAAAAAAGCGTATTCGAAATAACTTTGGGAAAGGTACTGAGGTACTGGATGTTCCCTATCTTCTGGCAACGCAAATTAATTCATATGCGAGCTTTTTGCAATCAGGTGTTACAGCTGAAAAGCGTGAAGACAGTGGGTTGCATGCTGCATTCTCCAGTGTTTTTCCAATTGAAAGCCACTCTGGATATGCAGTGTTGGAGTATGTGAAGTATAGATTGGGGGAGCCTGTTTTTGATGTAAGAGAATGTCAGCAAAGAGGCGCTACCTATGCGGCACCCTTAAGGGTATTAGTTCGCCTGATTATCTATGATAAAGAAGCTTCTGTGCATGCAAAAGTGGTTAAGGATATCCGTGAACAGGAAGTTTACATGGGTGAGCTACCTTTGATGACGGACAATGGAACATTTGTGATCAATGGAACGGAGCGGGTAATTGTCTCTCAATTACATCGTTCACCAGGTGTTTTCTTTGATCATGATAAAGGAAAGACTCATTCATCAGGAAAACTATTATTTAATGCGCGGGTTATTCCTTACCGTGGTTCGTGGTTAGATTTTGAATTTGACCATAAAGATTGCGTTTTTGTACGGATTGATCGACGTAGAAAAATACCTGCAACTATCTTGCTTAGGGGATTGGGCTACGATAACGAAGAGATGATTAAGATTTTCTTCGAAATGAATAAATTTACCATTGATGCTCAAAAGTGTATTTTCCATATCGTTCCTGAGCGTATGCGTGGAGAAATTGCAGCCTTTGATATTAAGAGTCAAAACGGTGAAGTCCTCGTTGAAGAAGGCCGTCGCATTACTGCTAAGCATATCCGTGAAATGATAAAGTCCGGGTTAACCGAAGTAGAAGTGCCTAAAGATTACTTGGTTGGCAAAATATTAGGAAATAACCTGATTGATAGATCTACAGGTGAGTTAGTCGCTAATGTGAACGACGAACTTACTGTAGCAATAATAGATCGATGCATTGAAAGTGGTATTACCGATCTGAACACGCTATTCGTCAATGATTTGGATAAGGGTCCATACATGTCGAATGCCATGAGATTAGATACCACAAGCAATACTCTTGAGGCATTGGTTGAAATATATCGGATGATGCGCCCGGGTGAGCCACCGACTAAAGATTCGGCAGAAAATTTGTTTCAAAATCTGTTCTTTACCGATGAGAGGTATGACTTGTCTACGGTCGGACGGATGAAATTTAATCGTCGTTTAGGTCGTCAAGAAACAACAGGTCCAGGTACTTTAACTAAAGATGACATCATTGATGTACTCAAAGAACTAATAGACATTCGTAATGGCAATGGCAATGTTGACGATATTGATCATCTAGGCAACAGACGGGTTCGTTCTGTTGGTGAAATGATCGAGAACCAGTTCCGTGTAGGATTGGTTCGCGTTGAAAGAGCAGTTAAAGAACGCTTAACATTGGCAGATTCTGAAGGTTTGATGCCGCAGGAAATCATCAATGCAAAGCCGGTTTCAGCTGCGGTAAAAGAATTTTTTGGCTCCAGCCAGTTGTCGCAGTTTATGGATCAGAACAATCCATTATCTCAGGTGACACATAAACGCCGCGTATCGGCTTTAGGGCCAGGCGGTTTGGCAAGAGAGCGAGCTGGGTTTGAGGTCCGTGACGTACATGCAACGCATTATGGTCGCGTATGTCCAATTGAGACGCCTGAAGGACCAAACATTGGTTTGATAAATTCGTTATCGGTCTATGCACGTACTAATAATTATGGTTTCCTGGAAACGCCTTATAGAAAAGTAGTCGATGGTAAGGTAACTGACCACGTTGATTATTTGTCAGCGATTGAAGAAGGCGAGTTTGTTATTGCTCAAGCCAGTGTTGCTGTTGATGCAAACGGAAAACTAGTTGAAGGGCTAGTGTCATGTCGCCATAAAGATGAATTTACTTTGGCCATGTCGGACACCGTGCAATATATGGACGTGTCTTCTAAGCAGATTGTATCTGTGGCGGCTTCCATTATTCCTTTTCTTGAGCACGACGACGCTAACCGCGCATTGATGGGTTCCAACATGCAGCGCCAAGCCGTTCCTACGCTAAGAGCTGAAAAGCCATTGGTGGGTACAGGAATGGAAAGGACAGTTGCAAAAGACTCGGGTGTAACGGTAGTCGCTGCGCGTGGCGGAAAGATCGAAGCTGTTGATGCGGCCAGAATCGTAGTGCGTGTAAATGATACAGAGACTGAAACAGGTACGCCGGGCGTTGATATTTACAACTTGATTAAATATACCCGTTCAAACCAGAACACTTGTATTAACCAAAAACCATTGGTAAAGCCGGGAGACATCGTTAGGGCCGGCGATATTATGGCGGATGGTCCGTCTACGGATATGGGTGAGCTAGCTTTAGGGCAAAACATGTTGGTCGCGTTTATGCCATGGAATGGATACAACTTTGAGGATTCGATTCTGGTTTCAGAGCGTGTCGTTAAAGAAGATCGCTTCACTACGATTCATATTGAAGAGAAAACTTGCGTAGCACGTGATACAAAACATAGTCCGGAAGAAATTACTGCGGATATTCCTAACGTCAGCGAAGAAGCATTATCCAAACTTGATGAGTCAGGAATAGTTTATGTCGGTGCTGAAGTAAAAGGCGGTGACATTCTGGTCGGTAAGGTAACGCCGAAAGGTGAGACCCAATTAACACCGGAAGAAAAGCTATTACGTGCAATTTTCGGAGAGAAAGCGGCCGATGTAAAAGATACCTCGCTACGTGTGCCCGGAAGTATTGAGGGTACAGTAATTGATGTTCAGGTATTTACTCGTGATGGAGTCAAGAAAGATAAGCGCGCGCTGGATATTGAGCAGGAAGAAATTAAACGATACAGAAAAGACCTTGATGATCAGCTGAAAATTCTTGAAGAAGATATTTTTGCTCGTGTTGCCAGGCTTTTGATTGGAAAAGTGGCCCAAGCAGGTCCTGGTCAGTTGAAAGCGGGCACTGAAATAACACAGGTTTATCTTAATGGTTTGAAGCATTCCGAGTGGTTGAAAATTCGTATGAAAGATGAAGATATCAATCTTCAGCTCGAAACTGTTGTCGCCCAAGTAGAACAGCAAAGAAAAGACTTTGATGAGAAGTTTGAAGTCAAGCGTAAAAAGATCACTATGGGTGATGATTTGGCGCCTGGTGTGTTGAAGATGGTCAAGGTTTATTTGGCGGTTAAAAGACGTATTCAGCCAGGTGATAAGATGGCCGGGCGTCATGGAAATAAAGGTGTTATTTCTATGATTAGGCCGATTGAAGATATGCCCTATACCGCTGACGGAAATCCGGTCGATATTGTCTTGAATCCATTAGGCGTACCATCGCGAATGAACGTCGGACAGGTGCTCGAAACGCACTTGGGTTGGGCGGCAAAGGGTTTGGGCATCAAGATCGGAAAAATGCTGGAAGCTCAGTATGATCAAGAAAAGGCCAAGGTTACTGCGATAAGGGATTATCTAGATAAAATCTATAACAGCAGCGGTCGTAAAGAAGATCTGGCTTCATTTTCCGATCAAGAAATTCTGGAAATGGCGACTAATCTTGTCGGCGGTGTGCCTATGGCGACTCCTGTATTTGATGGCGCAAGTGAAGACGAAATTCGTACCATGTTGAAGTTGGCGGATTTGCCGGAACATGGGCAGGTTACGCTTTATGATGGCTTGACAGGCGAACCGTTTGAACGCGAAGTCACGGTTGGTTACATGTATATGCTGAAGTTGAACCATTTGGTTGATGACAAGATGCATGCACGGTCAACAGGGCCTTACAGTCTGGTTACGCAGCAGCCATTAGGTGGTAAAGCGCAATTCGGCGGACAGCGTTTCGGGGAAATGGAGGTCTGGGCACTCGAAGCTTATGGGGCTGCTTATACATTGCAGGAAATGTTGACAGTTAAGTCTGATGACGTAACCGGTAGAACGCGTATGTATAAAAACATTGTCGATGGCGATCATAAAATGGAAGCCGGTATGCCGGAATCATTTAATGTTTTAATTAAAGAAATCCGCTCATTGGCTGTCAATATAGAATTGCAGCGGGATTAGTGTGTAGGTCGGGTCGTCTACTGTTTGTTGGTGGTTAACCCGACTAATACCGCACCCGTGGGTTGTGGTGTATAACGATGCGCCTGACCTAACTTACGGCCTGTTTTGGCATATGCCAAAAAGTATTTAAAGAGGATAAGCTCTTGAAAGATTTAATGAATTTCTTAAAACGTCAAGGTCGTGCCGATGATTTTGATGGAATTAGCATTGGTTTGGCATCACCGGATATGATCCGTTCTTGGTCATATGGCGAAGTAAAAAAGCCGGAAACGATTAACTACCGTACCTTCAAGCCTGAGCGTGATGGTTTGTTTTGCGCCAAGATTTTTGGTCCAGTCAGTGATTATGAATGCCTTTGCGGTAAATATAAAAGACTAAAGCATCGCGGTGTAATTTGCGAAAAATGTGGCGTTGAAGTTACCTTGTCTAAGGTTCGTCGTGAAAGAATGGGGCATATTGATTTAGCTAGTCCTGTTGCTCATATTTGGTTCTTAAAATCACTGCCTTCCAGAATTGCGTTGTTATTGGATATGACGCTACGCGAAATTGAACGTGTATTATATTTTGAATCCTTCGTCGTTTTAGATGCAGGTATGACACCTTTAGATAAAGGTCAATTGCTTACTGATGATGATTATTTAGATGCGGTTGAATTGCATGGAGATGATTTTGTCGCAAAAATGGGGGCAGAAGCAATCTATGATTTGCTTAAATCAATCGATTTAAAAGAGCAAGTTGAAATCCTGCGTGAAGAAATAAACTCGACCAATTCAGAAACCAAGATCAAGAAGTACTCAAAACGCCTAAAAGTTATGGATGCGTTATTGAGTTCAAAAAATCGTCCGGAATGGATGATTTTAAAAGTGCTGCCGGTATTGCCACCGGAATTGCGCCCGCTTGTGCCTCTGGATGGCGGTCGATTTGCAACCTCTGATTTGAATGATCTCTATCGCCGGGTTATCAATAGAAACAACCGCTTGAATCGGTTGTTGGATTTGAATGCTCCAGACATTATTGTTCGTAACGAAAAACGCATGCTGCAGGAGTCTGTTGATGCGTTACTCGATAATGGTCGCCGTGGTCGTGCGATTACCGGTACTAATAGAAGGCCGCTTAAATCGTTAGCGGATATGATTAAAGGTAAACAGGGACGTTTTAGACAAAACCTTTTAGGCAAGCGCGTCGATTATTCAGGTCGTTCGGTCATTGTGGTGGGTCCAACATTAAGGCTGCACCAATGTGGTCTGCCTAAAAAAATGGCATTGGAATTGTTTAAGCCATTTATATTTAGCAAGCTGCAATTTCGCGGTCTAGCTACAACCATTAAAGCTGCGAAAAAAATGGTTGAGCGGGAAGGGACTGAAGTTTGGGATATTCTTGAAGAAGTTATCCGTGAACATCCTATCTTATTAAACCGTGCGCCTACATTGCATCGACTTGGTATTCAAGCATTTGAGCCTACTTTGATTGAAGGTAAAGCGATCCAATTACATCCGTTGGTTTGTAGTGCATTCAACGCCGACTTTGACGGCGATCAGATGGCTGTGCATATTCCGTTGTCTATTGAAGCTCAGTTGGAAGCTAGAACATTGATGATGGCGACAAATAACATTTTGTCTCCAGCAAACGGTGAGCCGGTTATCAATCCGTCACAGGACGTGGTGTTAGGGCTTTATTACATAAGCCGTGAAAAAATTAACGCAAAAGGTGATGGCAGTATATTTGTCAGTGTCGGCGAGATTCATAAGGCGTTGTTAACTAAAACGGTTGAGTTGCAGTCTAAAATTCAATTGCGTATCACAGAAAAAGTGGCAAATGAAAATGGCGATTTTGAGGATAAGACTTATCGCGTAGAAACTACCGTGGGTCGTGCGTTAATTTGGGAAGTGGTGCCAGATCGTACGCCATTTGAGTTGGTTAACTGCGATATGACTAAAAAGAATATATCTCGGTTAATTAATTATAGCTATCGCTATTTGGGTAACAAAGATACTGTCATACTTGCCGATCAGTTAATGTATTTGGGATTTAGATATGCAACGATTTCCGGTGTTTCATTTGGTATCGAAGATATGGTCATACCAGCCAAAAAAGTCGATATCATTAAAGCTTCCGATGCTGAAGTTAACGAAATTCAAAGCCAGTATGCTTCGGGCTTAGTGACCGATGGCGAGCGATATAATAAGGTTGTTGATATCTGGTCACATGCCAATGATCAAATAGCTAAAGTAATGATGGACGGGCTTGGTGAAGAGTCAGTTGTTAATGCTGAAGGAAAAACAGTAAAACAAAAGTCATTCAATTCTATTTTTATGATGGCTGAGTCGGGAGCGCGGGGTTCTGCTGCTCAGATTCGTCAGTTAGCGGGTATGCGTGGCTTGATGGCAAAGCCTGATGGCTCTATTATTGAAACGCCTATTACCGCTAATTTTAGAGAAGGTTTGGACGTATTACAGTACTTTATTTCTACACATGGTGCTCGTAAAGGTCTGGCAGATACTGCGTTGAAAACTGCTAACTCCGGGTACTTGACACGCAGGCTGGTCGATGTTGCTCAGGATCTGGTAATTAACGGTGAAGATTGTGGTACATCTAACGGTTTGATAATGACTCCGATTATTGAAGGTGGTGATGTTGTAGAGCCTTTGTCAGAGCGTGTATTAGGTCGTGTTGCTGTCAATGACATCATGGATCCGGCTGGAGAAATTATAGTGGCGCCTAAAGGCACCTTATTGGATGAGCACTGGGTGTCTGTTCTTGAGGCGCATAGTATTGATCAAGTGTTGGTTCGCTCGATTATTACTTGTGAAAATAGGCATGGTGTTTGTGCAGCCTGTTATGGACGTGATTTGGGACGCGGTCATATGGTCAATATTGGTGAGGCAGTGGGTGTTATTGCTGCGCAATCAATCGGCGAACCAGGTACTCAGTTGACTATGAGGACTTTCCATATTGGTGGCGCTGCATCTAGATCTGCTGCTATCAGTAATGTTCAGGTTAAATCGGCCGGTACTGTACGCCTTAATAATTTGAAATCTGTGATTAATCGTGAAGGTAATCTGGTCGCGGTTTCAAGATCGGGTGAAGTTGGCGTGGTTGATGATTATGGTCGAGAGAAGGAGCGTTATAAAATTCCTTATGGGGCCGTACTTTCCGTACAGGAAGGCTCGCGAATTAATGCAGGCGATATAATTGTTAATTGGGATCCGCATACACATCCGGTTATCACTGAAGTAGATGGTGTGGTCGAGTTAATTGATTTTGTCGATGGTGTCACTGTACAAAAGCAATCTGATGAGGTTACCGGCTTGAGTTCATTAGTCGTCACCGATCCAAAACAGCGAGGAAGTGCGGGTAAAGAGCTACGCCCAATGGTAAGGCTTTTTGATGGTGATGGGCAGGCAATTTATTTGCCGGGAACTGAAATACCTGCGCAATATTTCTTGCCTGCAGGAGCGATTGCGGGAATTAAGGACGGCGGGGAAGTAAAAGTCGGTGACGTTTTAGCAAGGATTCCACAAGAATCAAGTAAAACAAGAGATATTACTGGTGGTTTGCCGCGAGTTGCCGATTTATTCGAAGCTCGAAAAACAAAAGATCCGGCAATTCTTGCCGAGACAAGTGGCACCATCTCGTTTGGAAAGGAAACAAAAGGTAAGCAACGAGTCATAATCACAGATCCTGCTGGTGAGCAAATTGAAACATTGATACCCAAATGGCGCCATATTACAGTCTTTGAAGGCGAGTATGTGGAAAAAGGGGAGACAATAGCGGAAGGTGAGTTAACTCCGCATGATATCCTTAGGTTAAGAGGAATTGAGGAATTAGCGAACTATTTGGTCAAGGAAATTCAGGATGTGTATCGTTTGCAGGGCGTGAAAATCAATGATAAACACATTGAAGCGATCATTCGTCAAATGCTTAGAAAGGTTGAGATTACCGCATCCGGCGATACAGGGTTCCTGAAAGGCGATCAGGTTGAACGTGCCGCAATGAGGGAAGAAAACGACAGGATTGAGGCTGAAGGAAAAATTCCGGCAAGCTATAATTCTGTGTTGCTTGGTATTACTAAGGCGTCATTAGCGACGGAATCATTTATTTCGGCGGCGTCATTTCAGGAGACAACTCGTGTATTAACTGATGCGGCGGTTCGCGGCTTAAGTGATGGTTTGCAAGGGTTAAAAGAGAACGTTATTGTAGGGCGTTTAATCCCTGCCGGAACGGGATTAGCTTATCATGAAAGCAGGAAAAACAGATTTGCTCAGCATGAGATAGTGGAAAGTGAAGCACCTCTGGCGGTAGATGCTGGAGATGTGGAAGAGGCCCTTAAGCAGGCGTTGAATATTTAGGATTCATTATATAGTTCATTTTTAAATATGGGCTTGACCTAAGGGGTATTAGCAAGTAATATACTCTGCTCAAATGAGCTAACGTGCTTAGGTCGGGTTGAATTATAATTAACCGTCGACGTTTAATGTGTGCGACGGTTAATTTATTGTCTGGCAGTTTAATTGCATATCGGAGTAAACAAAGTTATGGCCACGATCAACCAATTGGTTCGTAAGCCTCGTGCTAAAAAAATAGAAAAAAGTAATGTTCCTGCGTTGGAGGCATGTCCTCAGCGTAGGGGGGTGTGTACTCGCGTCTATACGACAACGCCTAAAAAACCAAATTCTGCGCTCCGAAAAGTGGCTAGGGTTAGGTTGACAAATGGAGCTGAGGTTAGTAGCTACATTGGTGGTGAAGGGCATAACCTTCAGGAGCATTCCGTGGTTTTGATCAGGGGTGGTCGTGTTAAGGATTTGCCAGGTGTGAGATATCACGTTGTTCGTGGTAGTTTGGATGCCTCAGGTGTGACTAACAGAAAGTGTGGTCGCTCTAAGTATGGAACAAAACGGCCTAAAGGCTAAACGTTGGTTGGTGAGATAAATGTCTAGAAGAAGAGTCGCAACAAAAAGAGAAATCATTCCGGATCCGAGATTTGGTAGTGTAATGCTAACTAAATTCATGAATATGATCATGGAAAGTGGCAAAAAGTCTATCGCAGAAGGGATTGTCTATGGTGCTTTGGATGTGATTGAGGGTAAGGGTCATAGTGAGCCGCTGGAAGTTTTGTCTAAAGCTTTGGAAAATGTCCAGCCTAGGGTTGAGGTTAAGTCTCGCCGTGTCGGTGGTGCGACATATCAAGTGCCTGTTGAGGTTCGGCCTTCAAGGCGTATGGCATTGGCAATGCGCTGGTTGATAGATGCTTCACGTAAAAGAAATGAAAAAAGTATGCCTGCTAAGTTGGCTGGTGAGTTAATGGATGCTTTTGAAAGCAGAGGTTCGGCTGCTAAAAAACGTGAAGACACTCATAGAATGGCGGAGGCGAATAAGGCTTTCTCTCATTATCGTTGGTAATTAACGAACTTTGCTGAGGGTTGTATTGTTGTGGCACGTAAAACTCCGATAGGGTTTTATCGAAATATCGGTATTATGGCCCACATTGATGCGGGCAAGACTACGACTACGGAGCGCATCCTCTATTACACTGGTGTGTCGCACAAGATAGGTGAGGTGCATGATGGCGCGGCAACGATGGATTGGATGGAGCAGGAGCAGGAGCGGGGGATTACTATTACTTCGGCTGCAACGACCTGTTTTTGGGGTGGGATGGAAAATCAATTCCCCTTGCATCGGATAAATATCATCGACACGCCTGGGCATGTTGATTTTACAATAGAAGTTGAGCGTTCATTGCGGGTTTTGGATGGGGCTTGTGCGGTATTTTGCGCGGTTGGGGGTGTTGAGCCGCAGTCTGAAACGGTTTGGCGTCAAGCGAACAAGTATAATGTGCCGCGATTGGCTTTTGTGAATAAAATGGATCGCTCTGGTGCTGATTTTTTGCGTGTAATTGAGCAGATTAAGGTGCGGTTGGGCGGTAAAGCTGTTCCAATGCAGTTACCGATTGGTGCAGAGGATGCTTTTGAAGGTGTTGTTGATCTCATTAAAATGAAAGCGATATATTGGGATGAAACCAATATGGGCATGACTTTTAAGGAGGAGGAAATTCCAGTTGATATGCTAGGTCTCTGTGAGGAATGGAGAGAGCATATGGTTGAGGTGTCTGCGGAAGCAACCGAGGATTTATTGGAAAAATACCTTGAGCAGGGTGGCTTAACAAACGAAGAGATTAGGCGGGGGATTCGCACTCGGACAATAGCGAATGAAATTGTTCCTGCATTTTGTGGTTCGGCCTTTAAAAATAAAGGTGTTCAGGCTATGTTGGATGCGATTGTTGAATATATGCCCGCTCCCACTGATGTTGAGGCTATAAAAGGGCATCTTGAGGATGATGTGGTCGAAGTGGTTCGTGCTGCCGACGATAGCGCTCCTTTTTCAGCGTTAGCATTTAAAATTGCAACAGATCCTTTTGTTGGGACGTTGACCTTTTTCAGGGTGTATTCGGGTGTGCTTAATTCTGGTGATAGTGTTTACAACCCAGTAAAAAAGAAAAAAGAACGGATCGGTCGCATAGTGCAAATGCACGCTAATAGTCGCGAAGAAGTTAGAGAGGTATGTGCTGGGGATATAGCTGCAGCAATTGGTCTCAAGGATGTGACAACAGGCGACACGTTATGTGATCTCAAAGAGGTTGTTGTGCTTGAGCGGATGGAATTCCCCGATCCGGTAATTTCGGTTGCGGTGGAGCCGAAAACGAAGGCGGATCAAGAAAAAATGAGTATTGCATTGAGCAAATTGGCTCAGGAGGATCCGTCTTTCAGAGTGCATGCGGATGAAGAGTCGGGGCAGATAATTATTTCGGGAATGGGTGAGCTGCATCTTGAGATAATTGTCGATCGCATGAAGAGGGAGTTTAATGTTGAGGCTAATGTTGGTGCTCCGCAGGTTGCGTACAGAGAGACAATTCGAGGGACGGTAGAGCAAGAAAGCAAATTTATAAGGCAGTCTGGTGGGCGTGGTCAGTATGGGCATGTTTGGTTACGTATTGAGCCACAAGAGGTTGGTGTTGGTTATGAGTTTGTTAATGAGATTGTTGGTGGGGTCGTACCAAAAGAATTTATACCGGCTGTAGATAAAGGTATCCAAGAGCAGTTGAAGAGTGGTATCCTAGCTGGCTATCCTGTCTTGGATGTAAAAGTGTCTTTATTTGATGGCTCGTATCACGATGTGGATTCGAACGAAATCGCCTTCAAGATTGCTGGCTCCATGTGTTTTAGGGAGGGAGCAAGAAAGGCAAGTCCTGTGTTACTTGAGCCAATAATGAAAGTTGAAGTTGCTACGCCTGAAGAATACATGGGGGACGTGGTGGGTGATATTAACAGGCGGCGTGGGATAATCCAGGGAATGGAGGATACTCCGTCAGGAAAAACACTTAGCTGCGAAGTACCGTTGGCGGAAATGTTTGGTTATGCAACTGATTTGCGTTCGGCAACACAGGGGCGAGCTACATATAGTATGCAGTTTGAAAAATATAATGAAGCACCTGCAAATGTTGCGGAAGCGATTATTAAAAAATCTTCATAAAATTGAATATAATTAAAGGTATTAACTCATGGCCAAAGAAAAATTTTCACGTAGCAAGCCCCACGTAAACGTCGGCACAATCGGTCACGTCGATCATGGTAAAACTACTTTAACGGCAGCTTTAACAAAAGTAATGGCTGAGCTTCAAGGTGGAGAGGTTAAGGCCTTTGATCAAATTGATAATGCACCGGAAGAGCGTGCGCGTGGTATCACTATTTCAACGTCGCACGTCGAATATGAGTCAGCAACGCGTCATTATGCGCACGTTGATTGCCCGGGCCATGCTGATTATGTAAAAAATATGATTACCGGCGCGGCGCAAATGGACGGCGCTATTTTGGTCTGTTCGGCGGCTGACGGCCCAATGCCGCAAACAAGAGAGCACATCCTATTGTCAAGACAGGTAGGCGTGCCTTACGTCGTCGTGTTCTTGAATAAAGCGGATATGGTTGATGATGCAGAGTTGATTGAGTTGGTCGAAATGGAAATTCGAGAGTTGTTGGATATGTATGAATTTCCAGGGGACGATACGCCTATCATCGTTGGTTCTGCATTGAAAGCACTGGAAGGTGATACCAGTGAGATTGGTGTTCCTTCCGTAGTTCGATTGGTTGAAGCATTAGATACCTATATTCCATTGCCGGAAAGAGCGATAGATGGTGCATTCTTGATGCCGATAGAAGACGTATTTTCGATTTCCGGTCGTGGTACGGTGGTGACCGGTCGTATTGAACGTGGCATCGTTAAAGTGGGTCAGGAAATTGAGATTGTCGGCATCAGACCTACCGTATCCACCACTTGTACTGGTGTAGAAATGTTTCGCAAGTTGCTGGATCAAGGTCAGGCGGGTGACAACGTAGGTATCTTGTTGAGGGGAACAAAAAGAGATGACGTTGAGCGTGGGCAGGTTTTAGCGCACAAAGGTACAATTAAGCCGCATTCTCATTTTAATTCAGAGATTTATATCTTGTCTAAAGATGAGGGTGGTCGTCATACCCCTTTCTTTAATGGCTATCGTCCGCAGTTCTACTTCAGAACCACTGACGTAACAGGTGCTGTTGAGTTGCCTGAAGGCGTTGAAATGGTTATGCCTGGTGATAATATTTCAGTTAAAGTGAAACTGATTTCACCGATTGCCATGGATGATGGCTTGCGTTTTGCAATCCGTGAGGGTGGTCGCACAGTCGGTGCGGGCGTCGTTGCATCAATAATCGAGTAAAATATATGTCTAATCAAACTATCAGAATCCGTTTGAAATCATTTGATCATAAATTAATTGATCAATCGGCTGGTGAGATAGTAGAAACAGCAAGAAGAACCGGTGCTCAAGTTAAGGGTCCTATTCCATTGCCTACTAAAAAAGAGCGTTTCACTATTTTGATTTCTCCGCATGTGAATAAAGATGCAAGAGATCAATATGAGTTGAGAACGTATAAAAGATTATTGGATATCGTTGAACCAACAGAAAAAACCGTAGATGCATTGATGAAGTTAGATCTTGCAGCTGGTGTTGATGTTCAAATAAAGTTGAATTAAGAAGCAGGGGAATTGGCAGATGTCAATAGGTCTTATAGGTCGTAAATGTGGTATGACCAGAGTTTTTTGTGAGGATGGTTCTTCAGTGCCAGTTACTGTGCTCCAGATTGACTCAAACAGAGTTACTCAGGTTAAAGGTATTGAGGTTGATGGTTATCGTTCAATTCAAGTAGCTGCGGGCGATAAGAAGTCTTCTAGAGTCAATAAAGCAATGGCAGGTCATTACGCAGCAGCTAATGTAACGGCTGGACGTGGCTTGTGGGAATTTAGACTTGAAGATGGTGAGGGTGAAGATTTATCTGTTGGCTCTCAATTATCATTAGATGTTTTTTCCGCTGGTCAAGTTGTTGATGTGCGGGGTAAAAGTATTGGTAAAGGTTTTGCCGGTGGTATTAAGCGTCACAATTTTAGCATGCAAGATGCAACGCATGGTAATTCGCGCTCTCACAGGGTTTTGGGTTCTATCGGTATGTGTCAGACGCCTGGTCGTGTATTTAAAGGCAAGAAGATGGAGGGTCATATGGGGGCTGAAAAAGTTACAGTTCAGAATCTGACTATTCATTCAATTGATACGGCAAGAAATTTAATTTTAGTAAAGGGCGCTGTGCCTGGCGCTAAAGGCGGGGATGTAATTATTACGCCCGCTATGAAAATGCGAAATAAAGGTTAAGCTATGAGTTTGCAAATACCTGCTTTAAACGAACAAGACTCTTCTGGAAGTGTGGAAGTGACTGAGGCTATTTTTGGGCAGTCATTTAATGAAACTTTGGTTCATCAATTAGTTGTTAGGCATCTGGCAGGCGCTCGTGCGGGGACTAAAGCACAGAAGACACGCTCTGATGTGAGTGGTGGTGGTGCAAAACCATGGAGACAAAAAGGGACTGGGCGTGCAAGATCCGGAACAACACGTAGTCCAGTATGGAGAACGGGTGGCGTTGCTTTTGCCGCAAGACCGAGAAATTACGAGCAAAAACTGAATAAAAAAATGTTTAGGGTTGGTGTTCGTTCAATTTTGTCTGAGTTGCTTAGGCAAAACCGGTTAGTGGTTAGCAATGATATTTTGCCTACTAGCCCCAAAACAAAAGAATTAAATGCAAGAATAAAAGATATTGATGCTAAGCGTGTTCTGATTGTTGTCGAGAGTGTAGATGCAAATTTAGCTTTAGCATCAAGAAACATACCTTATGTAGAGGTGATTGAGGCGGTTAATCTTAGTCCCGTATTATTGGTCTCTGCCGATAAAGTTATCGCTACACCTGGTGCGTTGAAGCAAATAGAGGAGCGCTTGGCGTGAGTTTAAATAAATACCACTTGGCAGGGGTGCTGCAAGCTCCGATTGTATCTGAGAAGAGCACTATTGCTGCAGAAAAAAATAATCAATTTGTTTTTAAGGTGCAAAAAAATGCAACTAAAAGACAAGTAAAAAGTGCAGTGGAGCTAATGTTTAGCGTTGAAGTTGATTCAGTTCAAGTTCTAAACGTTAAAGGCAAGCAGAAAAGATTCGGTGGCTCATTGGGGCAACGATCTGATTGGAAAAAGGCTTATGTAAAACTTAAGCCTGGCCATGATATAGATTTCTCTGCTGCTTAATAATTTAAGTTTTAAAAGATCAATAGGAAACGGTAGAAAGCATGGCTATTGTAAAGTCTAAACCGACGTCACCGGGTTCACGGTTTGTAGTGCGAATCAAAAATGATGATTTGCATAAAGGCAAGCCATATGCGCCTTTGTTAAGTAAAAATAGCAAAAGTGGCGGTCGTAATAATCAGGGGCGTATTACAACGCGTCATGTAGGTGGTGGTCATAAACAACACTATCGAATCATTGATTTTAAAAGAAATAAAGTCGATATTCCGGGCGTTGTTGAGCGCTTGGAATATGATCCGAACAGAACTGCGAATATCGCTTTAATATTATTTAAAGATGGTGAGCGGAAATATATCATTGCTCCTAAGGGGCTTGAAGTTGGACAAGAAATCCTTTCGTCGGAAACTACCGCTATTAAGCCGGGTAACTGTATGCCGCTGAGAAATATACCGATGGGGACAACTGTTCATTGCGTGGAATTAAAGCCAGGTAAAGGAGCTCAGGTTGCTCGAAGTGCAGGTACATCTGTGCAGTTAGTGGCTAAAGATGGTGCTCATGCAACTCTTAGATTACGATCTGGCGAAATGCGTAAAGTTATGGCTGATTGTCGTGCTGTAATTGGCGAAGTTTCAAATTCAGAGCATAGTTTGATATCTCTTGGAAAAGCCGGTGCTTCAAGATGGCGAGGTGTTCGTCCTACCGTTCGTGGTGTTGTAATGAATCCGGTCGATCACCCGCATGGTGGTGGTGAAGGCCGTACATCTGGTGGTAGGCATCCGGTGTCGCCCTGGGGTATGCCAACCAAAGGCTATAAAACCAGAAATAACAAACGTACTGATAATATGATTATCAGGCGTCGTAAGCTTAAATAGAGAGGAATTAGCGTGCCGCGTTCAATTAAAAAAGGTCCTTTTATTGATCATCATCTGCTTAAAAAAGTTGAAGATGCTGTAAGTACAAATAATCGGAAACCGATTAAAACATGGTCAAGAAGATCAATGATTATTCCTGATATGCTGGGTTTGACTATAGCTATCCATAATGGACGTCTACATATACCTGTTCTGATTTCGGAGAATATGGTAGGGCATAAGTTAGGTGAGTTCTCGCCAACTCGTACATATAAAGGCCACGTGGCTGATAAGAAATCTAGATAGGTTGTGTTATGGAAGTTTCAGCAAAATTAAAAAACGCTCCACTGTCTGCGCAAAAAGCGCGGTTAGTAGGTGATCAGATTCGTGGTATGCCTGTTGAAAAAGCATTGAACACATTGAAGTTCAGCTCAAAAAAAGCTGCTGCAATTATCAAAAAGATTCTTGAGTCTGCTATTGCTAATGCAGAGCACAATGAAAGTGCAGATATTGACGAATTAAAAGTGTCGACCGTTTATGTAAATGAGGGGGCGACTATGAAAAGATTCAAGGCAAGAGCTAAAGGACGTGCAAATCATATCCTTAAAAGAACCTGCCATATTACAGTTAAAGTCGCAGAATACGAGTAGGGGCAGAAAATGGGTCAAAAGGTACATCCAACAGGTATACGCCTTGGTATTGTTAAGGATTGGAATTCAAGGTGGTATGCGAGCAGTCAGGATTATTCTGTTTTCCTGCACCAAGACTTGACGGTCAGAGACTATATCAAGAAAAAATTAGCTCATGCTTCTGTAAGTCGTATTCAGATTAATCGCCCACCGAATAACGCGCATATTACAATACATACAGCTAGGCCAGGTATTGTAATAGGTAAAAAAGGTGAAGATATTGAAGCATTAAGGCAGGCAGTATCAAAGATAATGGGGATTCCTGTTCAGCTTAATGTTGAAGAGATTAGAAAACCTGAGCTGGATGCCCAATTGGTTGCTGAGGGTGTGGCCCAGCAACTTGAAAAAAGAATTATGTATCGTCGAGCGATGAAGCGTGCTGTAACCAATACAATGCGATTAGGTGCTGAGGGTATAAAGATCAATGTAGGTGGTCGATTAAATGGCGCCGAGATTGCCCGAAGTGAATGGTATAGAGAGGGAAGAGTTCCTTTGCATACATTAAGGGCCGACATCGATTACGCAACTGCTGAAGCACATACTACCTACGGAATTATCGGCATTAAGGTGTGGATATTCAAAGGTGAGGTATTCGATATGGATGCTCATATAGCATCTATTAATTCAGAATCTAAGAAATAGTTGAAGGGATAGAGAAAATGCTTCAACCTAAAAGAACCAAATTCCGTAAACAACATAAAGGCAGAAATAACGGTACTGCCGTGCGTGGCTCATCAGTAAGTTTTGGCGATTTTGGCCTTAAATCAGTCGAGCGTGGTAGACTTACTGCTCGTCAAATTGAATCAGCCCGTAGAACTATTACTCGGCACGTCAAGCGTGGTGGTAAAATATGGATTAGAATCTTCCCAGATAAGCCAATTACCAAAAAACCATTAGAAGTTCGTATGGGAAAAGGAAAAGGTAGTGTAGAATATTGGGTTGCTCAGGTTAAGCCTGGAACTATGTTGTATGAAATACAGGGTGTTTCTGAGGAGTTGGCTCGTGAAGCATTCGCTTTAGGTGCCGCCAAGTTACCTTTGAAAACACTTTTTACTGCTCGGACAATAATGTAATGAAAGCAAGTGAATTACGCCAAAAATCTAAAGACGAATTAGGGGCAATGTTGCTCGAATTGTCGCGTGAACAATTTAATCTTAAAATGCAGAAAGGTACAGGTCAACTGTCTAAGCCGGATCAAGTAAAAAAGGTTAGGCGTGATGTGGCACGTATCCATACCATATTAAACGAAATGGCGAGCGCATAATAATGAGTGAAAATGTAACTAAATTGCGGACGATCACTGGTAAGGTTGTTAGTAATAAAATGAACAAAACCATTACAGTTTTAGTTGAACGGGTTGTGAAGCACCCTGTTTATGGTAAATATATCAAGCGCTCAACTAAAATGATGGCTCATGATGAACAGAATATTTGCCATGAAGGCGACGTAGTATCCATTACATCATGCAGACCTATGTCTAAGAACAAAACTTTTATGTTGGTTCAGGTCTTAGAAAGCGCTAACAAATAGCATTATTAAGCTATTTAATAAACAGATAATTAGGAATAAATCATGATTCAGATGCAAACTAACCTTGACGTCGCCGATAATAGCGGTGCAAAAAGGGTCATGTGTATCAAAGTATTGGGTGGGTCTCATAGGCGCTATGCGGGCATTGGTGATATCATTAAAGTCAGTATTAAAGACGCTATACCACGCGGAAGAGTAAAAAAAGGTGAAGTTTATAACGCATTGGTTGTTAGAACTCGCAAAGGCGTTCGTAGGCCGGATGGTTCGGTCATTCGCTTTGATGGTAATGCAGCAGTCATTCTGAATAATAATTTGCAGCCACTTGGTACACGCATTTTTGGCCCTGTAACACGTGAGCTCAGAGGCGAGAGATTTATGAAGATCATCTCGTTGGCTCCTGAAGTTTTATAAGGTAGGGTTTGAAAATGCAAAGAATTAAACAAGGTGATGAAGTTATCATTCGTACAGGTAAAGATAAAGGTAAGAGTGGTAGAGTAAGTAAGGTTTTAAAGGATAATAAAGTTTTGGTTGAAGGAATTAACCAGGTTAAAAAGAACCAAAAACCAAATCCAAATGCTGGGGTTTCAGGTGGAATTATTGTCAAGGACATGCCGATTAATATTTCTAATGTAGGGTTATACAACCCTGAGACCAAAAAAGCGGATCGTGTCGGCTTTAAGTTTCTAGAAGATGGAAAAAAAGTCAGATATTTTAAGTCAACAAATGAAGTTGTTGATGTATAGGTGTAGATAAAAATCATGGCTAGACTAGAAACCGTATATAAAGAAAAAATCCTTCCAGCATTAGTTGAGCAGTTTGCCTACAATTCTGTAATGCAGGCGCCGCGAATTACAAAAATAACACTCAATATGGGTGTTGGCGGTGCTGTTGCTGATAAAAAAATATTGCAATCTGCAGTAAGCGACATGGAAAAAATTTCAGGTCAAAAGCCTGTTATTACCTTGGCAAGAAAATCAATTGCGGGTTTTAAAATTCGTGATGATATGCCTATTGGGTGTAAAGTAACTCTGCGTAGCGATAGGATGTATGAATTTTTAGATCGCTTAATTAGTATTTCTATTCCTCGAATTCGCGATTTTAGAGGATTGAGCCCTAAAAGCTTTGATGGGCGTGGTAATTATTCCATGGGTGTTAAAGAGCAAATCATTTTCCCTGAAATTGATTATGACAAAATTGATGCGCTACGCGGTATGGATATAACTATTACAACAACGGCTCAAACTAACGAAGAAGGTTTGGCTTTGTTGAAGCTGTTTAATTTTCCATTTAAGAACTAAAGGGCGCATTAAAATGGCAAAAAAATCAATGATTGCGCGTGAAGACAAGCGCAAAAAATTAGTACAAAAGCACGATGTTAAGCGTAAATCTTTGAAAGAAATCATCAGGGATCCAAACGCTACATTTGAAGATAAAGAATCTGCTCATTTACAACTTCAAAAGTTACCTAGAGACTCGAGTGCATCAAGAGTTCGTAATCGTTGTAATTTAACCGGACGTCCGCATGGTTATTACCGTAAATTTGGACTTAGCCGGAATAAATTAAGAGAAGCGACAATGCGTGGCGATGTGCCAGGTTTGGTAAAGGCAAGTTGGTAAGATCTTTTAGATCAAGTTTGGAGAGATTATAAAATGAGTATGACAGACCCAGTCGCAGATATGCTGACCCGGATTAGAAACGGCCAATCTGCTGGTAAAAAGATCGTTAAGCAGCCTTCATCAAAACTGAAAGTATCTATTGCCAAGGTATTAAAAGAAGAAGGATTCATAGCAGGTTATTCAATGGAAACAATCGGTAGTCATACAGAAATGACTATTGAGTTGAAGTACTATAAAGGCGCTCCTGTAATTGAGAATATTAAAAGAATTAGTAAACCTGGTTTACGAATTTATAAATCTAAGGATGAATTGCCAAAAGTTCTTGGCGGGCTAGGGATTGCTATCGTATCAACATCGAATGGTGTGATGACTGATAGAGCTGCTCGTTCAATTGGACATGGCGGTGAAGTCATTTGTACTGTTTGTTAAAGTGTAGGTCAGGTTATGTCAAGAATTGCTAAGGCTCCAGTAATTATCCCAAGTGGTGTGGATATAAGACTAGAGGGTAATAATGTGACTGTAAAAGGAAGTAATGGTCAATTATCTTATGATATTAATTCAGCTGTTAGTCTTGTTATTGCGGATAACGTAATTCAAGTCAACTGGGATAGAGATGATAAAAAAGCTACTGCTCAAGCCGGAACGGCTAGAGCGACCGTAAACAACATGATTATTGGTGTCTCCGCAGGATTTGAAAAAAAACTAACTCTGATTGGCGTGGGTTATAGAGCCCAGGCCAAGGGTAATACACTCAATCTAGCTCTTGGTTTTTCCCATCCAGTTGATTTTGAAGTTCCTGAAGGTATTTTGGTTGAAACGCCTACTCAAACTGAAATTTTAATTAAAGGAAGTGACAAGCAGTTGGTAGGAGAAGTGGCTGCGAAAATTAGAGCATATCGTCCACCTGAGCCATATAAAGGCAAAGGTGTTCGATACGCTGATGAACATGTTGCAAGAAAAGAAGCCAAGAAGAAGTAGGTAGCGAAATGGATAAGAAACAAGCTCGTATGAAGCGCGCATTAAAATTGCGTAGCAAAATTAAGAAATTAAGTACAACAAGATTGTCAATTCACAAAACTTCGCAACATATTTACGCTCAAGTGATTAGTGCTGATGGATCGACAACTTTGGCCAGTGCATCAACAACTCAGGCTGAAATTAAATCGGCATTAAAAAATACTGGAAATGTAATCGCTGCGGCTGAAGTAGGGAAATTTATTGCGCAAAAAGCAATTGCTGCAGGAGTTTCCGAGGTTGCTTTTGATCGTTCAGGATTTAAATATCATGGTCGCGTAAAGGCATTAGCTGATGCGGCACGTGAAGCCGGTTTGAAATTTTAGGGGAATAAAATGTCTACAGCACCTTCTCAGGTTAGTGCAGATGGTTTGCAAGAAAAGTTAGTTAATGTAAGGCGTGTTGCAAAAGTTGTAAAAGGCGGTAGGGTTTTTGGTTTCACAGCACTAACAGTAGTTGGTGATGGTGAAGGCAGGGTGGGATACGGTGTTAGTAAAGCTCGCGAAGTACCTATTGCGATCCAAAAATCTTTAGAACAAGCGCGTAAAAATATGCGTAAAGTTTCTTTAAAAGGAGATACTCTCCAATATCCTATTATGAATACAACTGGAGCCGCGAAAGTTTATATGCAGCCTGCTTCGGAAGGTACGGGTATTATTGCCGGTGGAGCAATGAGGGCAGTATTTGAAGTGGTTGGAGTTCATAATGTATTAGCTAAATGCATCGGAACTAGTAATCCTATTAATGTTGTTAGAGCAACTATTAATGGTCTTACAGGAATGCATAGCGCTAACCAAATAGCTGCAAAACGCGGCTTATCAGTTGAACAGATAATTGGGTAGTAGTAATGGCTGAAGATAAAATAAGTGTTACGATGATAAAAAGCAAATTTGGACGTTTACCGCGTCACCAAGCCTGTCTAAAAGGTTTAGGATTGCGTAAAATCAACCAGACTGTTGTAGTGCTCAATACCCCTGAAAACCGCGGTATGATAAATAAAGTATCGTACATGCTAAAATTTGAGGAAGTATAATGTTTTTAAATACAATCCGTTCAAGTGAAGGGGCTCGGAAAAAGTCCAAAAGAGTGGGTCGAGGTATTGGCTGTACACTCGGTAAGACTTGTGGAAGAGGGCATAAAGGACAGAAGGCGCGTAGTGGAGGCTTTCATAAGGTTGGTTTCGAGGGCGGTCAGATGCCTTTGCAACGTCGATTGCCTAAAATTGGATTTACTTCGTTGATTAGCAAATACTCAGCTGAAGTTAGGTTAAATGAGCTCGATAGTTTGAATGCTGATGTAATTGATCTTAAGACACTGATTGACGCTAATATTGTTCCGGCGTTTACAAAAAAAGCTAAGATAATAAAGTCTGGTATATTGAGTAAAGCTGTTACGATTAAAGGGATAAAAGTAACTAGTGGGGCCAAAGAATCTATTGAAGCTGCTGGCGGCAAAGTAGAGGTTTAAGTGAGTACATCAAGAGCACAGGTATCTGGGAAGGTCGGCGGTTTTTCAGAACTCAAAGCTAGATTGCTTTTTGTTTTGGGAGCTTTTTTTGTATACAGAGTCGGTGCCCATATTCCTGTGCCTGGAATAGATCCTAAGGCACTTGCTGTAATGTTTGAGCAGCAAAGCGGATCAATCTTGGATATGTTTAACATGTTCTCGGGCGGGGCTTTGATGCGTTTAAGCTTATTTGCATTAGGTATAATGCCTTATATTTCGGCATCAATCATCATGCAATTGATGACAGTTGTTATTCCTGCAATGGAGCAACTCAAAAAAGAGGGAGAGTCTGGTCGCCGTAAGATTTCACAGTACACTCGGTTTGGTACTGTCGTTTTGGCAACTTTTCAAGCAATTGGAATCTCTTTGGCGTTGCAAAATCAGACTGCTGGTGGGCTTTCAGTGGTCTTGAGTCCAGGTATAAGTTTTATAGTTATTACAACTGTTACTTTGGTTACAGGTACAATTTTCTTGATGTGGTTGGGGGAGCAAGTTACTGAGCGGGGAATCGGTAATGGTATTTCTTTGATCATATTTGCCGGTATAGTTTCGGGTTTACCGAAAGCGATTGGTGGAACTTTAGAGTTGGCAAGAACCGGAGAAATGAATGGTGCATTTATTATCTTGTTATTTTTGTTATCGATTTCTGTAACTGCATTGGTGATTTTTGTTGAGAGAGGACAGAGAAGGATTCTTATTAATTACCCAAAAAGGCAGCAAGGTCGGAAAATGTATGCAGGGCAAAGCAGTTTCTTGCCTTTAAAGCTAAATATGGCTGGCGTAATACCACCTATCTTTGCATCGAGTATAATTTTGTTTCCAGCTACTATTGCAGGATGGTTTGGTAATAGCGAGGGCTTTGCTTGGTTACAAGATGTGGCTACTATGTTATCTCCTGGCCAACCGATTTATGTTATCTTTTATGCAACAGCTATTATTTTCTTTTGTTTTTTTTATACTGCTCTGGTGTTTAATTCAAAAGAAACTGCTGAAAATTTAAAGAAATCAGGTGCATTTTTGCCTGGAATAAGACCAGGTCTTCAAACAAGTTCATATATTGATAAAGTGATGACGCGGCTAACGTTAATCGGTGCATTCTATATTACACTTGTATGTTTATTGCCTGAGTTTTTGATTGTTTACTGGAATGTTCCGTTCTACTTTGGAGGAACATCTCTATTAATTATTGTGGTGGTTGTAATGGATTTCATTTCTCAGATGCAAACTCACGTTATGTCCCAGCAATATGATGGTTTGATGAAAAAAGCCAATCTAAAAAAATAAATTATTGCACAAGAGCAGTCTAGGAGTTAGTTGTGAAAGTTCGTGCCTCTGTAAAAAAAATTTGTAGAAAATGTAAAGTTGTAAAAAGAAATGGTGTTGTCAGGGTTATCTGTGAAGACGGAAAACATAAGCAACGACAAGGATAATAATTGTTGTGCCAGAATTTATATAATGTTATAATTTGGCGCTTAACTTTAGAGTACTATCAAGTGGGAGTATCTAGATGGCACGTATTGCCGGGATAAATATACCAGATCATAAACATGCAGTGATTGCTTTAACTGCTATTTATGGTGTTGGTCGTCAAACTGCAAGTGAAATTTGTGTTGAAGTAGGTATAACGCCTTCGATTAAAATAAAAGAGCTGACTGAAGAGCAATTGGAAGCCATTCGTAATGTGGTTTCGAAGATGACAGTGGAAGGTGATCTGCGTCGTGAAGTTTCTATGAATATCAAACGTTTGATGGACCTGGGTTGCTATCGCGGAATAAGACATCGTAGAGGATTGCCTTTAAGAGGGCAGAGAACGAGGACTAATGCTCGTACTCGAAAAGGTCCGCGTAAGGCAATTAGAAAATAAGATATTCCTTTAAGAGGTTGAAGTAAATGGCGAGTCAAAATCGTTCTAGAAAACGTATAAAAAAAGAAGTTGCGGATGGCATAGTGCATGTTCATGCTTCTTTTAATAACACAATCATAACTATCACAGATAGAAAGGGTAATGCTCTTTCTTGGGCAACATCAGGAGGGTCTGGTTTTCGTGGGTCCAGAAAAAGCACACCATTTGCTGCGCAGGTAGCGGCGGAAAAGGCTGGTTCTGTTGCTTTGGAATTTGGCATGAAAAATCTCGATGTTATGATTAAAGGTCCTGGTCCGGGGCGCGAATCTGCAGTGCGTTCTCTGAATAATTTGGGATTCAAAATTAATAATATCGTTGATGTGACGCCAATTCCTCATAATGGTTGCCGTCCGCCGAAAAAACGCCGCGTATAAAAATCTGGAGTAGTTTGTTATGGCAAGATATCTTGGGCCCACCTGTAAATTAAGTCGAAGAGAAGGTACTGATCTGTTTTTAAAAAGCAGAGGAAAGTCTTTAGAAAATAAATGTAAATTAGATCAGCGCCCTGGTCAGCATGGTACTAAGCGCGCAAGAAGTTCAGATTACGCTATTCAGTTGAGAGCGAAACAGCGCTTACGCAGAATATACGGTATTTTAGAAAAACAATTTAGAAACTATTATAAATCTGCAGATTTAAAGAAAGGTGCAACAGGTCAAAATTTGTTGAATCTTTTAGAGTCAAGATTAGATAATGTCGTATATCGTATGGGCTTTGCTTCTACTCGAGCAGAGGCACGCCAGTTGGTTAGTCATAAATCTATCCAAGTAAATAATGTTTTGATTAATGTTCCTTCCTATCAGGTTTCTCCAGGTGATGTTCTTACCATTAGAGAGAAAGCGAAAAAACAACAAAGAATTGTTGATGCTTTAATTGTAACTGAGCAATATGGATTCCCTTCTTGGGTCGACGTTAATTCTAAAACAATGTCAGGTACTTTTAGCTCTCTGCCGGATCGTGTAGATTTAGGTAGTGATATAAATGAGCAGTTGGTAGTTGAGCTTTACTCTAAATAATCGTAGTTTTGAGGGATATAAATGCAGAATTCTATTTCTGGCTTGCTGAAGCCTCGATTAGTTGAGGTTATAAGTAAAACACCTAATCATTCTAAGATTGTTATTGAACCTCTTGAGAGAGGATTTGGTCATTCTATTGGTAATGCATTGCGTCGGGTGTTATTGTCTACAATTCCTGGCTGCGCAGTTACAGATGTTGAAATTGAAGGTGTTCTTCATGAGTACACCACTATAGAGGGTGTTCAAGAAGATGTAATTGATATTTTACTTAACCTTAAGAAGTTGGCGGTTGTGCTTCATTCTAAAGATGAGGTTGAGCTTACACTTTCAAAGCATGGAGCCGGTTGTGTTACTGCGGCTGATATTATAGTTCCACATGACGTAGAAATTATTAATCCAGATTTGATAATAGCCAACCTGACACAGGTTGGCGTTTTAAATATGAAGATCAGGGTGCGTCGAGGAAGAGGTTATGAGCCTGTAAGTGTTCGTAAGTCGAATTCTGAGCATAGTCTTATTGTTGGTGCACTTCAACTTGATGCTTCATATAGCCCAATTGTTAAAGTTGCTTATCAAGTCGAAAGTACTCGCGTTGAGCAGCGTACTAATTTAGATAAATTAATAATTGAACTGGAAACAAATGGAACTGTTGATCCGGAAGAAACGATTAAACTTGCTGCTACGATACTTCATGATCAGTTATCTGTTTTCGTTGACTTTGAAAAAGTAAATGATCAACTTGCAGATGAAGAAGTTGAAGTCGAAGAAATATTTGATCCTGTTCTTCTTCGTCCTGTAGATGATCTTGAGTTAACAGTACGTTCTGCTAATTGCTTAAAAGCTGAGAATATTTTTTATATTGGAGACTTAATTCAACGTACCGAAGTTGAGTTATTAAAGACACCAAATCTTGGCAAAAAATCGTTAACAGAAATAAAAGACATTCTTGCTTTAAAAGGTTTATCTTTAGGCATGCGCTTGGAAAATTGGCCTCCTGAAAACCTTGCAGATCAAACTCACGCAATAACACACTAACATTAGGTCTTACAATGAGACATCGTAAATCCGGTAGAAAATTCAATATGAATAGTAGCCATCGTAAGGCGCTGTTCAGTAACATGGTTAGTTCATTATTTAAATATGAATTAATAAAAACAACCTTACCAAAAGCGAAAGAATTGAGAAGCTATGCGGAGCCTTTAATTACTTTATCTAAAGAAGATAGTGTAGCTAAAAGACGTCTTGCTTTTTCTCGGTTACGTGATCGCGACGTAGTAACTAAGCTTTTTAATGAGTTGGGGCCACGTTATAAAAATAGAGCTGGTGGATATTTACGCATTATGAAATGTGGATTTAGACCTGGTGATGATGCGCCTATGGCTTATGTCGAACTGGTTGATAGACCTGTCGTTACCGTAGAAGATTAATTCGGCTTGACGTAAAAAACTATTTTTAACATGCAATAGCAGTCCTAAGACTTTATAAATCTTGAGTTAAGGTTTTGAGGATTTAATAGAATAATAGGCTCTTTGGGGTTTTTTCATAGCGAAATGCAGCAGATTTTTCGATAATGTTCTGTTTAAGTCTGTAATACAGAAAATAAAACCATATGTCTTGCTCTTTCAATAAATTTCAGTGAAGTTCAATTGCATGGCAGGCTGTAAGATGTATATTGCCAAGAAAGTCCCTATGGTTTGTCGACAAGTATAAGCGTGATAGTTAAAATCCACTATTTACGCTTTGCATACGCGTTAATCGTCAGCTAACCTTAAGAACTCTGGTCTTGGCAAGCAACGCATACTTCAGATTAGATTAGGGCTGACTAATTGCATTTTTTACCAGAAAATACTGTCTAGCATTCTGATAGCATTAATTTGATAGCATTGTCAATTAGGGAATTTCTTCGTTAGTTAGCAACATAGCCGAATTGTTAAAATAATTCAGGCACTCGGCAGGGTGAAACTGATATATAATTTGGCCGATAGTCTGCCAGAGCTTGTGGTCGTGCAACCGCTTTATGCAGTAGTACTTTCAGTTTGGTGAATACCTGCTCAATCGGATTCAGGTCACAGGGTTACAGGCGGCAGATATTTCATCGTTGCGCTCTGGCTTCAATCAGTTCTTGAACGTCCGCGACTTTATGAGCGGTAGATTGTCGCAAATCACGATATCGCTAGGTCTTTAACCCGGGCTCTAACTGCGAGTGTAAATACTCTTTGAAAGAAAGCGTCGTCATTCATGGCCTGATTCAAGCACTAGGGCGCGGTGAGTTGATTAGCTCGCAAGCACCTAAACTTTGATGTTTGCCAGTGTCCAGCCGGGGCTGTATCCTTGCAACGGGAACCGCCTAGAACACGGCCATAGCGGCGGATCATATCAGTCGAGGCACTGGTTTCAGCCAGAACACCCGCTTTCGACACATCGCAAGTTTTTTCTGCCACGCTCACCATTGCTCCCCGGGCCCGCGATGTCTTCACGGTTCCGTTCACTGGCAGCAGCGGTTTTTTTATAGCGATAGCCGGTAGTGTGGTTAAATCTGTAATTTGGCGTGAATATCCAAGCCAAATTCGGCCTTGTTAATCAGTAAGCCGATGACCGTATCATGCAGGATTTCCAACTTCGAAAAGCAGATTGTTTTTCGAGTAAGTCGCTTAATCCAGATTCTGAAATTCAATTTTTTTTGCGTTCAATCTTTTGTGGGTTACGCTTACCGTAAGCGCACGCCCCAACCACATAGTCAGAACTGTTTTTCTCTGAATCAATCTC